>JAKBAV010000098.1 GCA_021826225.1 Pseudomonadota bacterium
AGCGGAAAAAACGAGAACGGCACAACCAAAAATCCCATCGGCGGCGGGTAGGGCCAGGCCAGACGCCGCGGCGCGCCATCGGCCAGAATATCGATCCGGCATATCCCCCGGTAAGCCGCATCCGGCTCCGGCAAGCCCAGCCGCGCCGCCGCCTGGTCCGCCAGCCCATGCCCGGCGCACCAGAACAGCCCGAAATCCGATTGCGGCAACTCATGCGCCGCGGTCAGCACCTCCGGCGCGCCGCGCATGGCGCGCATCAGATGCACCGTGCTCAGCGCGAACACCGCATAGCACAACGCCAGCACCGCCATGGTCAGGATAAGCGCAAAGCGCGGCCGGGGAACGGAGGGTTGCATTGCCGCCTCTTATCCGTTCCCGCGCCGTATTCAAACGCCCCGCTTGTGGTTTACGTCGCGCCAGGACTAGAAACACCCACCATGTCCCACGCCCCGACTCGCCCGCTCATCGCCCCTTCCCTGCTCGCCGCCGATTTCGCCTATCTGGCCGATGAAGCCGCCGCCGTGGAACGCGCCGGGGCGGACTGGCTGCATCTTGACATCATGGACGGGCATTTCGTGCCCAACATCACCTTCGGCCCGCTGGTCGTCAAAGCTTTACGCCGCCACACCTCCCTGCCGCTCGACGCGCATCTGATGATCGCCCCCGCCGACCCCTATATCGCCGCCTTCGCCGAGGCCGGGGCCGACCATATTTCGGTCCACCCGGAATCCGGCCCGCATCTGCACCGCACGCTGCAACTCATCCGCTCTCTGGGCAAAAAATCAGGCGTCGTGCTCAACCCCGCCACCCCCATCGAAGCCGTGGCGCATGTCCTCGACATCACCGACATCATCATGGTGATGACCGTCAATCCCGGCTTCGGCGGCCAGGCTTTTCTCGCCTCCCAGCTCGAAAAAATCGCCGCTTTGCGCCGCCTCATCGACGCTGCCGGGCACAACATCATCATCCAGGTCGATGGCGGCATCACGCCGAAAACCGCCCCCGCCGTACTCGCCGCCGGCGCCACCTGCCTCATCGCCGGCACCGCCGTCTACGGTGCGCCGGATTATGCCGCCGCCATCACCGCCTTGCGCCCGGCTTTGCCGCAAGCGCCACAATTAGCCGCCGGCGGCGGATGACGCAGTCGCCCCGGCCTCCCAGCCTGGCGCGCCGCCTGCGCCAGCTGCTGCACCGGCTGCAGGATCTGCGCGCCCCACCCGGGCCGGACGCCCCCGCTTTATCCCTGCGCGACCCCTGGCCCGGCGACCCCAGCCGTGGCGCCCGCCTGGTCCGCGCCGAGCTGGAATATGCCGGCTCCGTACTCGCCCTGCCGCAATATGTCTTTGCGCCGCTCGCCGCCACCAGGCTGATGCGCGCGCATCTGCACGGCTTCGCCTGGCTGCGCGATTTGCGCGCGCTCGGCACCGATGCCGCCCGCACCAAAGCCCGCGCCTTGGTCTCCGACTTCATGGAGGAGCAGAAACTCGACCCCATCGCCCTGGAGCCCGATGTAACGGGTGCAAGACTCACCGCCTGGCTCGGCCATTACGATTTTTTCGCGGCCTCCGCCGATGACCAGTTCCGTCAGGAGCTGATGGCCCGGCTCGCCCGCGATGCCCGCGCCCTCGCCGCCGCCATGCCGCCCGAACGGCTCGACCAGCGCGCGCTCACGGCCTTGAAAGGCCTCGCGGCGGCGGCCATCGCCATGCCCGCGCACGCGCCCTACCTGCCGCGCACGCTTAAATTCCTCGACGCCGAGCTGAAGCGGCAATTCTACCCCGATGGCTGCCAGGTGGAACGCAGCCCGGCGGCTCTGCTCGCCGCCTTGCAGGACCTCACCGAACTCCGCGCCCTCATGCAGTCCGGCGGCGCCGAACCCCCGGCGGAACTGCTGCTCGCCATCGAGCGCGCCGCCGCCGCCCTGCGCGCCCTGCGCCATGGCGATGGCGGGCTGGCTCTGTTCAACGGCACCAAGGAAGACCTGCCAAGCCTCATCGACCTCGTCCTGGCCCAGGCCGGCCGGGCGCGCGGCGCGCTCTCCACCCTGTCCTCCTGCGGCCTCATCCGCATCGCCGCGGCAAAAGCCCTGTTGTTCATGGATGCCGGCGCCCCGCCCGCACCGGGGCTCGACCGTTTTTCCCATGCCGGCACGCTCAGCTTCGAATATTCCTTCGGCAAGGACCGCGTGGTCGTGAATTGCGGCGCCGCGCCCGCCCTGGCCGGCCCCTGGGCCACGGCGTTGCGCGCCAGCGCCGCGCATTCCACCCTCACCATCGCCGATGTCTCCTCCGCCGAAATCCGCGATGGCGGTCTGGGCCGCCGCCCCAAACATGTCGGTGTGCAGCGTCAGAGCCTCGGCGGCGTGCACTGGGTCGAAGCCAGCCATGATGGCTGGCAAAACCTCTTCGGCGCCGTGCATCACCGGCGTCTCGGCCTGTCTGAAAACGGCGAGGAACTGCAAGGCGAGGATCTCATCGAGGCCGCCACCCCACAGCCCTTCGCCATACGCTTCCACCTTCACCCCAACGTCACCGCCAGCGTGCAGCAGGATGGCGAAACCGTGCTGCTGCGCACCCCCTCGAGCCTCGGCTTCCGCCTGCGCGCCGAGGGTGCCACCCCGCACGTCGAGGAAAGCGTGTATTTCGGACAAGGAGAGCCGCGCCGCGCCGAACAGATCGTGCTGCCTGGACATCAGGACGGGCCGCAACATATCAAATGGACCATAACGAGGGTTTGACATGCGCGTAATGCTGACAGGCGGCGCCGGCTATATCGGGTCGCATACGGCCGCCGCCCTGGCGGCGCGCGGGCACCAGGTCGTCATCTTCGATAATTTCGCCAATGCCGAGCGCGACGTGCCGGCCCGGCTGGAACGGCTGACGGGGCAAAAAATGCCGGTCATCGAGGCGGATATCCGCGACGTGCCGGCAGTGGTCGCGGCCCTGCGGGAATACCCCGTCGATGCGGTCATCCATTTCGCCGCGCTGAAGGCCGTGGGCGAGTCCGAAGCCGACCCGCTGCTCTATTACGACATGAACATCATCGGCACCATCCGCCTGCTCCAGGCAATGCAGCAGGCCGGCGTCGCCCGCATCGTGTTTTCGTCATCAGCCACAGTCTACGGCCAGCCGGATAGCTCGCCAATCCTTGAGGATTTTCCAACACGGGTCGAAAACATCTACGGCCGCACCAAACTGGTGATGGAAGACCTGATCCGCGACCTCGCCCGCACCGGCAAGCTCGCCGCCGCCGCCAATCTGCGCTACTTCAACCCGGTCGGCGCGCACCCCTCCGCCCTCATCGGCGAAACCCCGCGCGGCGTGCCGAACAACCTGATGCCCTATGTCACCCAGGTCGCCACCGGCGCGCGCCCGCATCTGAACGTGTTCGGCAACGATTATGCCACGCCCGACGGCACCGGCGTGCGCGACTACATCCATGTGGTGGACCTCGCCGAAGCCCACGCCCTGGCACTCGAACATATCGTTGCCAACAATGTTTCAATAACCGTCAATCTCGGCACCGGCGAAGGCACCTCCGTGCTGCAACTGGTGCAAGCCTTCGAGACCGCCACCGGGCGCAAAATCCCCCTGGTCATCGCCCCCCGCCGGCCCGGCGATGTATCCAGCTACTATGCCAACCCCGCTCTGGCGGAGGCAACCTTCGGCTGGCGCGCCAAACTGAACGTCGAGGACATGTGCCGCGACTCCTGGCGCTGGCAGGCCAGCCGGGCGGGAATCAACGACGTATAACGCCCTCGTGACTGCAGCGTCGCGATCGGCATGTCTTTCATCCAATCTCGTCACGCAAACATCTAATATCATCACACGGCCCAGAAAAATTTTCTCCGCTGCTCCACGCTTAATCTTGACACTCCAGGCCAAACGCCCACACTATGCAGGCAAATGGCCAGGAGGCCAAAATGAGCCAGGCAACCCATTTCTCAGAATTCATCGGCACGGCGGAAGGCGCTAAAATCCTCCCTCTGGTGCGTAATGGCCTGCCCGTCGGCACCGTGGACCGCTTCATAGACTCCGGCGCCATTTCCGCCGCCGAGCTGCACGAGCTCGTCCTGCCACGCAAAACCTTCGCCAACCGGCGCAAGCTCGGCCGCCTCACCCCGGAGCAATCCGACCGCCTGGTGCGCGTCGCCCGCGTGCTGGCCGGAGCGGAGGATACGTTCGGGGCACGGGACATCGCGCATCGCTGGCTGCGCCGCCCGTCGGATGCGCTGGAAGGCGCAGCACCCCTCACTTTGCTGGACACGGATGAAGGCGCGCGCATGGTCGAGGCCCTGCTGCTGAGGATCGCCCACGGCATAGCCGCGTGATTTTATGGCGCCTGTGCCGCCGTCCCTTCGCCGATCTTTCCGGTGCAGGCGGGCGGCTGGTGGCCGGGCGCTGGCATAGTGCCGGCCGCCCCATGGTCTATACCGCCGCCGAACCCTCCCTCGCGGTGCTGGAAGTGCGCGTCAATCTCGGCCTCGCCTTTGAGGATCTGCCGCGCGACTTTGTGCTGCTGCGCATCGATACCGGCAAGGCGGCG
The DNA here is from genome assembly GCA_021826225.1 of Pseudomonadota bacterium. Classification (GTDB taxonomy): domain Bacteria; phylum Pseudomonadota; class Alphaproteobacteria; order Acetobacterales; family Acetobacteraceae; genus Acidocella. The sequence goes on from JAKBAV010000098.1 coordinate 4,546, forward strand.
CCCGAGCATGTGCCCGCCTTGCCCGAGCAGCCGCGCCTGTTCGGCGATGCCTGGGCGGCGGCGGGCCGCACGGCCCTGCTCGTCGTGCCCTCGGTGGTGGTGCCCCCGGCGCGCAATGTGCTCATCAACCCGCTGCATCCGCAGGCCGCCCAGGCCCGCATCACGGACATCACCCCTTTCAGCTTCGATACGCGTCTCTGGTCCTGAACCGGGCCATGGCCTAAACCCGGCTCCCATGCGTACGCTCGTTTTCCTCCTCACCGAAGACTGGTTCTTCGCCTCGCATTTCCAGGTTCGCGCCCTCGCGGCGCAGCGGGCCGGGTGGCGCGTTATCCTCATCGCGCGGGAAAGCGAGGCGGGGCCGAAAATCCGCGCCAGCGGCATCGAATTCATCCCCGTCAACTTCATCCGCCGTCGCCTGAATCCGTTCGCCGAGCTTGCCTTCACGCTCAAACTCGCCAGCCTCTACCGGCATCTCAAGCCTGACCTCGTGCATCACATCGCCCTGAAACCCATCGTGCTGGGCAGCATCGCCGCCCGGCTGGCGGGTGTTAAAGCCATCGTCAACGCGCCGGTCGGCCTGGGCTTTGTGTTCTCATCGGACCTGCTGCTGGCCAAAATCCTGCGCCCCATTGTCGCCTTCGCCCTGCGCCTCACCCTCACTCCAGCCCATGGCGTCGCCATATTCGAAAACCCGGACGACCTCGCCGCCCTGGTGCGCGACGGCATGGCCCGGACCGAGGCGGCGGCGCTGATCCGCGGCGCCGGGGTGGATATCGACACATTCCACCCCACCCCGGAACCGCCCGGCCGCGTCCGCATCGTGCTCATCGCCCGCATGATCCGCGAGAAGGGCGTGCCGGAATTCGTCGAGGCCGCGCGAATCCTGAAGGGCCGGGCCGAGTTCATCCTCGCCGGCGCGCCCGATGCCGGCAACCACAATGCCATAACCGCCGCCCAGCTGCGCGGCTGGGAACAAGAGGGCCTCGTGCGCTGGCTCGGCCCTGAGAAGAACATCGCCGGGTTGCTGGCCTCGGCGCATATCGCCTGCCAGCCCTCCTCCTACCGCGAGGGCCTGCCCAAATCCGCCCTGGAAGCCATGGCCGCCGGCAAGCCGCTGGTCGCCACCGACATCCCCGGCTGCCGCGAGGCGGTGGTGGACGGGCTGACCGGCCTGCTCGTGCCGCCGCGCGACGCACCCGCCTTGGCCGCCGCTCTGGCACGCCTCATCGACGACCCCGCGCTGCGCGCCCGCATGGGTGCCGCCGGGCGGACCCGGGTTGAGGAAAATTTCTCGGATGCCATCATCTGCGCGCAAACACTGGCCATATATGAAGGCCTCGTCCCCTCCAGGAGCCCGCCATGAGATTTCTCTACGCCGCCCTCGCCACGTTCCTCGTCATCATCGGGCTCGGCTTTTTTCTGCTCCATGGCGGCGGCACCAGCCATGACGATATCGGCGCCGTCAGCACGAATTTCCGCCTGTTCGGCCCCAACGACAAGGTGGAAATCCAGCGCATCGACGACCCGGCGGTGAAAAATGTGTCCTGCTACGTAAGCTACGCTCAGACCGGCGGGGTGGCCGGCGGCGTCGGCGTGGCGGAAAACCCCAGCCAGTTCGCGCTCAACTGCATCGCCCACGGGCCCGTCACCATCCCCGCCAGCCTGCCCGCGCAGCAGGAGGTCGGCGCCATTTCCGCCTCGTTCCTGTTCAAGCATTTCGTCCTCACCCGCATGGTGGACCGGCAGAGCAACACGCTGGTTTACGTGCTCATAAGCACGAAGGTGCTGCATGGTTCGCCGGCCAATGCGGTTTCGGCGGTGGCGGGGAGTTGAAAACTAGAAAAATCTATATCGTAACATATTTTTTATCACGATGAATCACTTCGCCACGCTCGCAATGACACATCAAAACCCAAACATATGGTCAAACGAGAACCCGCCCGCGCCATCATCCACGCCGTGAAATCCGAATAGCCGGCAGGTCGTGTCGCGGATCAGCACGTAGCCGCGCTCGCCGGCTTCCATCACGTTTGTCGCGGCAAACATCTCGGTCGGGCGTACCATCACCGAGCCTGAGCAGGGGATGGAAATTTTCGCCGTCTCCAACCGCGCGCCATGGGCATCGTAAAGTTCCAGATAGGTGCTGGAATGTTCCACCCAGGGTGCGGAGGCCGGATAGATCAGCGTGCAGAATGTCGCGCGGCCGCCAAAGCCGAGTTTAAGGAACAGCCGCGTCGAGAGCCCCGGCGGTTTGCCGGTATAGCTTTGCGGCTCGTTCTTATACACCATGATGGTATTGAAAATATGCGCACCGAAGCTGCTTTCCGCGGCATGGCCCGATAATTTATCTTCAAACCGGAACAAACCATGCATCCAACCATTCGCCTCGCCGCCGAAGCGGAAATCATAGACCAGCTCGGCATGGCCGCCATCCGCCAGCACATCATCAGGTAATAGCGCATCGATATCGACCACGCCATTATGCAGGCGCGGCAGGTCGCCCATGAAATGCTCGACCACCCGGCGCCCATCCGGACCAAACACATCGAGCCGCAGCGGCGTGTTATCCTCGCTCTCGGCCATCGGTGTCGGCAGCACCAGGGTTTTGAAGCGCTGGCGCGGCAGCACCGGGAAGGGGAGCAGAAACCCGCGCCCCAGCGCCTCAGGCAGGGTTTTAATCCCCGGATCGGGCACCAGATCCGCGCGCTCGACATTCACATGCGCGATGCGCGTGCGGTTGCCGCGCCGCACCTCGTAGCGCGGCCGCACGACATGGCGCCCGGCGTGAAACT
>JAKBAV010000016.1 GCA_021826225.1 Pseudomonadota bacterium
GTGCTGTCGCGCTTCATGGGCCATTTCAACGTGGCGACCATCGTGATCACCTGGGTCGCCTTCACCGAGATCAACCTGCATAACCACGATCTATGGAATGTGGACCGCTTTCCGTTCCGCTACGTGAACACGATGTCCAAGATGCATCACAACCACCATATCAAATTCACCGGCGGCAATTACGCGACCATCTCGCTGCTTTATGACTGGATGTTCGGCACGCTGGATTATGGCGATGCCCGCAAGGCGAAAGCTCAGCCGGTCCGTAAGCCCGCCTGACGAACCAGCCCCCTGGGACCATCCCAGGGGGCTTCGTTCATTTACTGACCGGACTGGCTGTGGCTGCCGGAACGGCCGCCGAGGTCGATACCGACGAACAGCGCCTGGCCCTGGCGGATGATGCGCAGCGCCACGGCTCCTGAGCCGGTCTTGCGCGCCGTGGCGATGGCGTCCACCGCATCGGCCGGGGTGTTCACGGTGGTTGCTCCCACGCCGACCAGCAGGTCGCCCGGCTGCAGCCCGGCAACATCCGCGGGCGAGTTAGGTGTCACCGCGGTGATCACCGCGCCGGTCGCGCTGTCAGGCAGGTTAAGCTGGCTCCGCGCATCCGGGGTCAGCGGCGCCAGCGTCAACCCGAGTGCCCCGTGCGAGGCCGGTCCGCTTTGGCTGCCGCCATTCTGCTGGAACGCGGCGTCCGGGTTGGCCGGCATCGTGGTCACGGCAACAGAGACGCTCTGCTGCGCCCCGTTACGCAGGTAATCGATCTTGGCCTGCTGGTTGGGACCGACATTGGCGATATCCGAGGCCAGATCGCCGGGATTGGTCACCTTTGCACCATTCACGGCGGTGATCACATCGCCCGCCTTCAACCCGGCATGCTCCGCCGGACTGCCGGGCGATATGGCCGCGATCAGGGCGCCATCCTTGGTCGGGTCAAGTACCGGCAGGCCCAGCGCCTGCGCCATTTGCGGTGAAATCTCCTGCGCCGCGACGCCGAGATAGCCGCGCACCACCTTGCCGCTGGCAATCAGCTGCGTGGTGATCCGCTTGATCGTGTTTGAAGGAATGGCAAAGCCGATGCCGACGGAGCCGCCGGTCGGGCTCAGTATGGCGGTGTTGATGCCGATGACCTGACCCTTCTGGTTGAACAGCGGTCCGCCTGAATTGCCTTCATTGATCGGCGCGTCGATCTGGATGAAGCGGTCATACGGGCCGTCGCCTATGTCACGGCCCAGCGCCGATACGATACCGGCGGTCACCGTGCCGTCCAGGCCGAACGGATTGCCCATGGCGATCACCCATTCGCCTGGCGTGACCGTCGCGGAATCACCGAGGTCGAGATAGGTGAGCGGATGTCCGGCCGAGATTTTGAGCACCGCAAGGTCGGTCTTGGGGTCGGTGCCGATGATTTTGGCAGGATAGGTATTGCCATCGGACAGGGTGACCGTGACCGTCCGCGCGTCCTTCACCACATGGTCGTTGGTGATGATGATGCCCGAGGAATCGATCACGAAGCCGGACCCCTTGGCCTCGACCGCCTGCGGCTGCTGCGGCACGCCGAAGCCAAAGCCGAAGGGCAGGCCGGGGATCTGCGGGAAACCCGGCGGCAGCCCGCTTTGCCCCTGGTCGCCCGGGCCGTTATCGCCACCATCGCCGCTTTGGTCGGAAGTCTGGTCGAGCTTCAGGTGAACATCCACCGACACCACGGCCGGCGACACGCGCTTGACCAGGGAGGCGAAATCCGGAAGCGGGGAAAAGCCCTGCTCAACGCTTTTGGTAGCGTCCAGCGAAGGATCGGCCGCCAGGGCGGGAGGACAGATCAGGGCTGTACTCCCGAGCAGGGCCAGCGAGAGGGCAGCGGCACGGGAAAGGGAAGGGCGCATTTAATCGAAACTCCTCAGTATGGGCAGTTGGGTAAGATTTGGGTCGAGGAAGCAGCGTGAATCGCCGGGTGACTGTTACTTAAATGCCACACCGAAGGGGTATTCTCAACCGTGTTACAAAAAAGGTTACACTTCTTCACCCCCGGAAAAATTACGCGCGGCGTCCTGCCGGTGCCCGCGAGCTACCGGTTCATCAACACGGGCAGTTGCGCGTTTTCCAGCACATGCCGGGTAATCCCGCCCAGGATGAGCTGGCGCAGCCGCGAGGCGGTGGAATAGGCGCCCATGGACATCAGATCCGCCCCGAAATCCCCCGCCGCGGCGAGCAGCCCGGCGCCGGTCACCCCCCGGCGCGGGTAAAACTGCACGACATCCGCGGTGACCCCATGATGCGAGATATATTCGGCAACCTCCGCACCGGAAGGGCCGGGGCGGCGGTAATCATCGGATACCAGAATCCGCACCGCCTCCGCCTGGCGCACGAAGGGCATCACCGAGGCCAGTGCCGAGGCGGCATTGGCCGTGCCGTTCCAGGCGATGGCGACGCGTTTGCCGATGGTGTCCGGCAGGCGCACCGGGGCGAGCAGCACCGGCCGGCCGGAATCGAACAGCACCGCATGCAGCGCATCCGCCGCCGCCACATCCTCGCCGGCCTGTGGGTGCGGCACGATGGTAAGGTCCGCCAGCCGGGCTTTATGCGCGATCAGCTCATCCTCACGCCCGGTGAGTGCCGTGAAACTGGCGCTGGGTTCGTCCCCGCCGCGCAGCGCCTCGCCCACCGGCACGCCTTCCTCCTCCGCCGCCATGGCGAACAGCTCTTCCAGGCTGCGCTCACGTGCCCCGGTCGCGCGTTCCGAGGCACTCATCATGTCCTCGATCATAGCCCCGGTCATGCCCTCGCCGACGAAGGGCGCGAATTCCTGCGCCGTGCGGATATGCAGCACCTGCAGATGCGCGTGCCAGCGTTTGGCCAGCGTCAGCCCGGTATGCAATGCCGAAACCGCCGAGGCGGTGCTGGTAACCGGAAGCAGGAATTTGCGGACCGCCATCGGGGCTCCTTATTGTTCATTCATCGCGATTATATGACATAACGCTGAAAAAACTACAGCAGATCGCGCAGGCGGAACCAGGAGGTGGCGAGCAGCAGAGCCGGGGTACGCAGCGCCGGGCCGCCGGGGAATTTGGCGTGCGGAATGCGGGCAAACAGGTCGAACCGCTCCGCCTGGCCGGCAATGGTCTCGGCCGCGAGCTTGCCGGCCAGCCCCGTGAGCGCCACGCCATGCCCCGAAAAGCCATGGGCGAACAATATGTTATCGGCGAGCCGGCCGAAATGCGGCGCGCGGTTCACCGTGATATCGACATTGCCGCCCCAGAGATACTCCACCCGCGCATCGCGCAATTGCGGGAAAACCCTTACCGCGCGGCGCAGCATGGAGGCGCCGAGGCTGGGCGGCGGCAGGGTGGAATAGGAGACGCGTCCGCCGAACAGCATCCGGTTGTCGGGCGAGCGCCGGAAGTAATCCAGCACGAAATTAAGATCCCCGACCGCCTCGTTACCCGGGATCAGGCTGGGCACATCGTCGCGCGGCTCGGTCGCCATGATATAGGTGCCGACCGGCATGATATAGCCCGCCAGCCCGCGCTCCAGACCGCCGAGATAAGCCCCCCCCGCGACCAGCAGGTAAGCCGCGGTAACGCGATGCCCCCCGGCATGCAGGATGATTTTCGCCCCCGGCTCGACTTTGGTGACCGCCGCCTTGGCAAATAATTTCGCCCCCGCCGCCTGAGCCGCCCGGGCAAGGCCAAGCGTATAGTTATACGGGTGGATATGCCCGGCAATGTCATCCTCCAGTGCCGCGATATAGCGCGGGCTCGGCAGCTTCGCCTGGAGGTCGGCACCTTGAAGCAGCCGCCCCACCGGCGCGCCCAGCGCCGCCAGCTCCTCCTGCTCGTCATGCAGGTCGCGTAGCTGGCGTTCCTTCAGCGCGGCGTGCAGGTAGCCGCGCACCGGGTCGGCCGGAATGCCGAAGCGCGCGATCTGCCCGTGCAGCAGGTCCACCGCCTCGACCGACATGTCCCATAGCCGTCTGGTGGTATCCGCCCCGGTGAGCTGGCGCAGTTTATGCAGTGAGCAGCCAAAACCCGGCAGCGCCTGCCCGCCATTGCGCCCGGAAGCGCCCCAGCCGATATCCTGCGCCTCCAGCAGCGCCACGCTGTAGCCGCGCTCCGCCAGGTGCAGCGCCGCCGAAACCCCGGTAATGCCGCCGCCGATAATGGCGACATCGGCGGATATGTCCTGCGTCAGCGTGGCGGCGGTAAAATCAACCTTGCGGGTCGCGTGGTAGTAGTTTTGCATTCGCTGCATCGTCCTGTCTGGCGGCGCCGGGTACGCAGCTTCACTTATGTGGCGGCGTTACGGCGTTGAGATAGCCGATCAGGCTTCCCGTCCGCGTGAAGCTGAAGGCGCAGGGCAGGATGCCGTCGCGCTTCACCTTGTAGCGCGCATCGTTGATGAGCAGATGCGGCCCATTGGCCGAGAGCGTCACGGTCCCGCCCGGCGGGATGACCAGGCTGGGCAGGGTTTTGCCACCGGCATCGGCCAGCACGGTGCTGGCGGCGATGCTGCAGCTGACACTGGTGAGACTATCGGGGGCATCCCCGGTATTATGGATCTGCAGGAAGCCTTCAGTATCCTGGTTGTCCTTCGCGGTCTGCCAGACCGTGCCATGGTCGAGGGTCAGCACCGCATCGGCACAGGCCGGCAAAGCGGGGAGCAGGAGGGCCAGCCCGAGGGCTATGGAACGGAGCTTCATGCGGGGCTTTCATATTTTTCGAGTTGCCAGGATGCGGGCTCGTGTGCCGCCAGCTCGTACCAGGCGGCAACCAGCGGATGCGCGCGCACCGCCGCGCAATAGGCCGCCGCCCCGGCGGAGAGCGGCGGCGCGTAGGTAAGGAGCCGGGCCGCGACGGGCGCGTACATGGCATCCGCCGCGTTGAACGTCCCGCCGAACAGATACGGCCCACCCTGGCCGAACACGGCGCGGGTTTCCGCCCAGATCATCTCGACCCGCGCGATATCCGCAAGGCTCTCCGGAGTCTGTCCCAGCCCGGCAAAGTCGCGGCCGAGATTCATCGGCATCGCCAGGCGCAGGGCGCGGAACCCGGCATGCATTTCCGCGGCAATGGCGCGGGCATGCGCCCGTGCCGCCCGGTCGGCCGGCCATAAAGCGGGGTTGAATTCGGCGCAATACTCCGCGATGGCGAGGCTCTCCCATATACGCGCGCCCTGATGGTCGAGGAACGGCACCAGCCCGCTGGGCGAGACCGCCTTCACCGCCGGGGAGTTGCCGCCGGCAAGCGGGATGAAAATCTCCTCCACCGCCAATCTGGCCAGGCGCGTCATCAGCCAGCCGCGCAGCGACCACGATGAGTAGCGCGCCGTACCGAGGTAAAGTTTTGCCGTCATCACCCGCTCCATTAAACCGCCGCCTCCCTAGCACGGCGCCCCCCTTGTGCCAAAATTTGGGGGGCAGCGCCGCTTCATGCTAGCGGGGCGCATGGCCGCATCCGCCGCAAGCTGGGCCGGGCTGTCCCTTGCCCGGCCACTCGTCATGGGCATCCTCAACGTCACGCCGGATTCATTCTCCGATGGCGGCAGCCATGCCGCGCCGCACGCCGCCATCGCGGCCGGTTCGCGCTTGCTGGCCGAGGGCGCGGATATTCTGGATATCGGCGGCGAGAGCACGCGTCCCGGCGCCATTCCGGTTACGCCGGCGCAGGAGCAGGCGCGGATTCTGCCGGTTATCCGGGCGCTGGCGGCGCAAGGTGCCGTCATCTCGGCCGATACCCGTAACGCCGCCACCATGGCGGCGGCACTGGATGCCGGGGCCGCCATCATCAACGACATTTCAGCCCTCACCCATGATGCCGCGGCACTGCCTTTGGTGGCGGCGCGCGGCTGCAAGGTGGTGCTGATGCATGCGCGCGGCACGCCCGCCACGATGAACGATCGCGCGGTCTATGATGACGTGGCGGGCGACGTGCTCGCCGAACTCCTGGCGGCGCGCGACCGTGCCCTTGCCGGCGGCGTCCGGGCGGAAAACATCGCGCTCGATCCCGGTTTCGGCTTCGCCAAGCGCGGCGCGCAGAATGTGGCGCTGCTGCGGGCCACGGCGCGCTTCGTTGCCACCGGGCATCCCGTGCTCATCGGCCTGTCACGCAAGCAATTTCTCGGCGCGCTGTCAGGCGAGGCCGAGCCCGCCAAACGCGATCCCGCATCCCTGGCGGCGGGGCTGTTCGCGCTGGGGCTTGGCGCCCATATCGTTCGGGTCCATGACGTGGCAGGCACGGTTCAGGCCTTCCATGTGTGGCGGATTTTAAATGCGAGATATGATGGGTAATTCGGATAATCGCCGGCTCTTCGGCACGGATGGCATTCGCGGCACGGCCAATACCGCGCCGATGACGCCCGAAATGGCGCTCAAGCTCGGCCAGGCGGCGGGGCTCATGTTCACCCGTGGCAGCCATCGCCACCGCGTCATCATAGGCAAGGATACCAGGCTGTCCGGCTACATGCTGGAGCCCGCCCTCACCGCCGGTTTCTGCTCCGCCGGCATGAATGTCACTTTGGCGGGGCCACTTCCCACCCCGGCCATCGCCATGCTCACCCGCTCGCTGCGGCTCGACCTCGGCGTGGTCATCTCCGCCTCGCATAACCCGTTCGAGGATAATGGCATAAAGCTGTTCGGCCCCGATGGCGCCAAGCTCTCCGATGAGGCCGAGGCCGAGATCGAGGCGCTGATGGGCCAGGACCTGTCCGGCCGCCTGGCCGGGCCGGAGCATCTCGGCCGCGCCTCGCGCCTGGTGGATGCCGCCGGGCGCTATATCGAAGCCGCCAAATTCTCCCTGCCGCGCGGCCTGCGGCTCGATGGTCTGCGCATCGTGCTCGATTGCGCCCATGGCGCGGCCTACAAGGTCGCGCCGGCGGCTTTGTTCGAGCTGGGCGCCGAGGTCATCGCCCTCGGCGTCTCGCCGGACGGCTTCAACATCAACCGCGAGTCCGGATCCACCGCGCCGAGGCAGCTTTGCGAGGCGGTGCTGGAACATGGCGCGGATATCGGCATCGCGCTCGACGGCGATGCCGACCGCGTGATCCTGGCCGATGAACGCGGCGAGATCATCGATGGCGACCAGATTCTCGGCCTCATCGCGCGGGACATGGCCGAGGCCGGCACATTGCGCGGCGGCAGCATCGTTGCCACCGTCATGTCCAATCTCGGGCTGGAGCGGTTCCTCGCCCGGCGCGGCATTGACCTCATCCGCACCAAGGTCGGCGACCGCTATGTCGCCGAGGTGATGCGGGAAAAAGGCATCAATCTGGGCGGCGAACAATCCGGCCATGTCATCCTGTCAGATTTCGCCACCACGGGCGACGGGCTGGTGGCGGCGTTGCAGGTTCTCTCCGTGCTGGTGCGCTCCGGCAAGCGTGCCTCGGAAGCCTGCCGCATGTTCGCACCGCTGCCGCAGCTGCTGCGCAATGTCCGCTATGCCGGCGCCTCGCCGCTGGCTCTGCCGCATATCAAAACCGCCATCGCGGACGCCTCCACCCAGCTCGGCACCAAGGGCCGCGTGCTGATCCGCGCCTCCGGCACCGAACCGCTGATCCGCGTGATGGCCGAAGGCGAGGATGCCGCGCAGATCCACGCCATCGTCGACAGCCTGTGCGGCACCATCGCTTTGGCCACCGCCGAAGCCGCCGAATGAAAATCGTCTTCACGATCGCCGGTTCGGATTCCGGCGGCGGGGCCGGCATCGAAGCGGATATCAAAACCATTTCCGCCCTCGGCGCCTATGCCTGCACCACCATCACGGCGGTTACGGCGCAGAACACGCTGGGCGTGGCCGGGGTACACACGCTTCCCGCCGCCTTCGTGGCGCTGGCCATGAAAACCGTGCTCGATGATTTCCGCGTGGACACCGTAAAACTCGGCATGCTGGCCAATGAGGCGATCATCCGCGCCGTCGCCGGCGTGCTGCCGGATACCATCCCCATCGTGCTCGACCCGGTAATGGTGGCAACCTCCGGTGCCGTGCTGCTGGAGGATGGCGCCATTGCCGCCATGCGCCAGCTCCTGCTGCCCCGCGCCACGCTGGTGACACCGAATTTGCCCGAGGCCGCGCGGCTGACCGGGCTCCCCGTCGGCAATGCGGCCGAGCGCATCGCCGCCGGCCATGCGCTGCGCGCCATGGGGGCGCGCGCGGCGCTGGTAAAAGGCGGGCATGGCGATGACGACATGCTGACGGATTATCTGGTCACGGATACGGCGGTGGAGGCCATCATCCTGCCGCGCCTGCACACGAGCAGTACCCATGGCACGGGCTGCACCATGGCCTCGGCCATCGCCACCGGCCTCGCCCAGGGCCTGCCGTTGTTGGCTTCGGTACGCCGCGCGCGGGATTATCTGCAGGAAGCCATCCGCACCGCACCAGGTTTCGGCGCCGGGCATGGGCCGGTGAATCATCTAGTACGCATATAGAAACGATCAGGAGGATTTCCCGCGCACGCCGCGCGCTCAGCTCCGATACGACCCGTTAATATCAATATATCCATGCGTTAAATCGCAGGTCCATACCGTGGCATGGCCGTCGCCCAGCCCGATATCCACCGTGATCTCGATCTCGCCACCCTTCATATGCGCCACAACCGGGGTCTCGTCATAGCCCGGCACCACGCCGCCATTCTGCGCCATCCACACCCCGCCCACGGCAACGCCCAGCCGGTCGCGGTCCGCCGGCTCGCCGGCCTTGCCCACGGCCATCACGATCCGCCCCCAATTGGCGTCCTCGCCCGCGATGGCGGTTTTAACCAGCGGCGAATTGGCGATGGCAAGCCCGATGCGCTTGGCGGAAGCATGGCTCACCGCGCCTTCGACCGTAATCGTCACCAGTTTCTGCGCACCTTCGCCGTCGCGCACCACGAGCAGCGCCAGCTCATGCAGCACCTCATGCAGCGCGCGGCGGAAATCGGCGAGATGCGCGGCGTCGTCCACCGGCTTGTTGCCGGCTTGGCCGGTGGCGAAGAGCAGCACCGTGTCGGAGGTCGAGGTATCGCTGTCGATGGTGATGCAGTTGAAACTATGCTCCACACCTTTCGCCAGCATCGCCTGCATGGCCTGCGCCGGGATCGCGGCATCGGTGAAGATGAAGGCCAGCATGGTCGCCATATCCGGCGCGATCATGCCGCTGCCCTTGGCGATGCCGTTGATCGTAACCTCGACACCGCCGATTTTCGCGCGCCGTGTCGCGCCCTTGGCAAAGGTATCGGTGGTCATGATGGCGCCGGCGGCCTGCGCGAAGCCGTCAGCCGCCAGCCTGCCTTGCAGCTCGTCCATCACCGCGACGATTTTATGCGCCGGCAGCGGCTCGCCGATCACCCCGGTGGAGGCCAGGAATATCTGGTCCGCCGTGGTGCCGAGGGTTTGCGCCGCGGCCCGGGCCGTGGTCTCGACCGCGCGCATCCCGGCAACGCCGTTGAACACATTGGCATTACCGGCATTCACCACCAACCCGCGCGCCACGCCGCCCTGCAGCGCCTCGCGGCAATAGGTTACCGGGGCGCCGGGGCAGAGGTTTTTGGTGAACACCCCGGCTACGGTGGTGCCTTCGGCAAATTCCGCCAGCAGCACGTCGGCCCGGCCCTTATAGCGTATCCCCGCCTCCGCCGTGGCCAGCCTTACCCCGGCCAATGGTGGCATTTCAGGAAGCGGGCGCGCCAGCGGCGAGACGGGCAGCTTGGCCATTATTTCGTGGCGGGCGCCGCGATGGGCGTGCCATCGGGGTTGAACAGCTTGATGGCGACCTTGTTGCGCGCCGCATCGAGTGTGGACTGCACCGCGGCTTCACCGAGCTGCTGCTTGATCTGCGCCTGCACGTCGGCCAGCTTGGGCGTCGGAGCGGTGCGCTTGGCCTCGCACAGAATCACGTGCCAGCCGAACTGCGTCTGCACCGGCTTGGTGGTGTACTTGCCGGGTGCCAGGGCAAAAGCGGCATCCGAGAAGGCCGGGACCATCTCATCCTTGCTGAACCAGCCGAGTTCGCCGCCATTTTTGGCGCCGGGGTCGATGCTGTATTTCTGTGCCAGCTTGGCGAAATCGGCACCCTTGTTCAGCTGGTCGATGATATCCTGGGCCTTGGCCTCGGTAGCCACCAGGATCTGCCGCGCCTCGACCTGCTCCGGGCCGGGCTTGTTGGCGTAATCCTTATTGTACTCGGCCTGCACGGCCGCATCGGTCACCTGGCTCATCACCTTCTGCTGCACATAGGCATTTTCGAGCTTGATATTGGCGGCGGCCTGCATCTGCTGCGCCACGGAAGGGGTCTTCTCCAGCCCTTCCTTCAAGGCCGCCGCGAGCACGGCCTTGCGGTCGACTTCCTGGCTCAGCAGCATCTGGTAGAGCTGGTCAGGCGGCAATTGCTGCGCCTGCGCCGGAACGCTCTGGAGGTCCGCCTGGAGGTCGCTCATATGGATTTTATACGGGCCGACGATCGCGACCACCGGGTCATGCGCCGTGGGTGCCGTGGCGGGCGCCTGCGTTTGTGCCAGGGCGGCGGGAGCGGCAAGTACGGCGGCAAGTGCGGCGGCAGAGCGTGACAGGCGCATGAGGCGGTAACCTTCTCTTGAGTTTGCGCTCCTATGCGTCAAACCCCGCCTTCCGGCAAGGCTGGCGCCGCCAAGCCGCTACCTGCCACGGCCAAACCGGGGAAATATCGCGCCGGTACGCGCCTGATACGCGCGGTAGGCGTCGCCCCGGCTTGCCAGCATCGCGGCTTCCAGCGGCGGCACGCCCGAGGCATAGCGCAAGGTCAGGTACATCAGCCCCGGTGCGAGCAGGCTGAGCAGGCTCCACGGCTGGTGCGCCGTAATCCCCAGCACCGGCCAGGCGCACCAGAAGAGGAATTCGAACAGGTAATTAGGGTGGCGGGAGGCGCGCCACAGCCCGCTATCGCAAATTTTGCCCTTATGTGCCGGATCGGCCCGGAAAACGCGCATCTGGCGGTCGGCCAGCGCCTCACCCGCCAGCGCGCAGAGCGCCAAAGTGAAGCCCAGCGCATCGCAAAGCCGCAAGCCCATGGCCGGCTGGCGGGCCGCGTAGAGCACGGCAATGCCGAGAACCAGGGTGAACGGCCCCTGCGGCAGGACCAGCAACAGCATGTTGCGCTGGAAGCCGCCCGCCGCCCGCATCCGGGCATAGCGCGCATCCTCCGGGCCACCCGCCACCCGCTTGGCGATATGCCCGCCGAGCCGGACGCACCACAGCACGAGCAGCACCGCCACCAGCTCCCGCCGCCATGGCACCAAACCCGCCACCAGCGCGGCACCGGCGCAAACCAGCCCGGTGCCGAAGGTCCAGAACACATCCACCCAGCCGGCATTGCCCGCCCGCGCCTGCACCACCCAGGCGCCGAGCATGAGCAGCGACATCGCCACGCCGATGGCGAGACAGGCTACGAGCATGGCCGCAGCAGGTAATGGCTCACCCCCCAGGCCGCGCCCTGGTCATGCCCGAACAGCCCCGCCGTGGCGAGGAAGAACAGCCGCCAGCGGCGCTGCCATAGTCTGGCATCCTGGCCATAGGTTTCCCGCAGGATCGGCAGGATAGCCGCCTGATTGGCATCGTATCGCGCGAGCCAGGCCAGAGCGGTCTGCTGGTAATGCCGTCCGTTCCAGCGCCAGCCCTGTTCAACCCTGAACAGATCGGCGAATTCATGGATCAGCTCATGGCTCGGCATGATGCCGCCGGTAAAAAAATAATTGGCGATCCAGTCGGCCTCATCCTCATGGTTGAACCGGTAAGGTTGCCGGGCATGGCTGAACACATGCAGAAACAGCCGCCCGCCCGGCGCCAGCCAGTTACGCACGCGGCTGAGCAGACCGCGCCAGTTGGCCATGTGCTCGAACATTTCCACCGAGACGATCCGGTCGAACGCCGTATCGATGCTGAAATCATTCATATCGGCGGTGATGACCCGGATATTGCCGAGCCCCAGCCGCCGCGCCTCGCTTTCGATGAACAGGCGCTGCGGCGCCGCATTCGATACAGCGGTGATGCTGGCGCCGGGAAACCGCGCGGCCATGTATAAAGTGAGCGAGCCCCAGCCGCAGCCCAGTTCCAGGATGCGCTGGCCATCCGCCAGCTGCGCGTGCGCGGCGGTTTCCTCCAGGGCACGCAGCTCGGCGGCGGCCAGATCGGTGCTGCCCTCGAACAGGCAGCATGAATATTTGCGATGCGGGCCGAGACAATGGGCGAAAAATTCCGGCGGCAATTCGTAATGCTGGCGGTTGGCCGCCTGGGCATGCTCGGCAATGGCGCGCGCCGCCATCTCATCGGCAAAGGCGCCGTTGCGGGGCGGGATGATGGCAAGCTGCGCCTGCGTGCGCCCGACCAGCCGGGAAATGCCGAAGCGCAGCAGCGCATCGGGCAGCGGTGCGCGTTCGGCGGCGCGGGATATCCGGGCGGCGAGAGTCATGCGGCATTCCTTTGTTCATTTGTGGGTTGCAGGTCGCGGATGAAGCCGAGGCAATCGGGCAGCACCGGCGCCAGAAATTCCAGCAAAGGCGACATCGCGCCGATCAGCAGCTTATGATCGAGCCTGGGATAATAACGCGTCTCCACCGCATCGCCCGCCGCGCGCAGCCGGGCCGCCAGGCGCTTGGTGTTTCGCGGCGCCACCGTGGTGTCGCGCAGTCCCGCCGCGAGAAAAGCAGGCGGCGCGCCGGGGGTGACGAAATTGATCGGCTGGGTGCGGGCGAGCTGATCCTCCGGCCCGAATACCTGCTTCAGCACAGGGTCCTGCAAAGGCAGAAAATCATACGGCCCGGCAAGGCCGATGAACCCGGCTATATCGCGCGGATTCATCCCCACGGCCTGGAGATATACCGGATCGAGCGCCAGCATGGCGGCATTATAGGCCCCGGCGGAATGCCCCATCAGCACCAGCCGGTCGGGGTCGCCGCCCAGCTCCGCCGCATGCCGGGCGGTCCAGGCCACAGCCCCGGCGCAGTCATACAAAAAGGTGGGGAAGCGGACCTGCGGGTAGACGCGGTAATCCGGGATGACGGCGATGATGCCGTGCGCGGCCAGAGCGGCGCCGACGAAGCGATACATCGCCTTGCTGCCATCCTCCCAGCTGCCACCGTATAAAAACACCACCACCGGCGCATCCCTCGCGCCGTCGGGGCGGTAGATATCGAGCTTGCCGCGCGGACCAGGAGCATAGGCGACATCCCGCGTGACGTGAAAATCACCGCTGGCGGTGGCATTCAGGATCGCCACCGGCGAGCCGCAGGAAGCCAGGCCGAGCAGCAGAAACGGCGCCAGAAATCGCCGCATGCCTACTGGCCCAGGCGGCGTTGCAGCCGCCCCAGCCAGCCGCCGAGGCGTAACCCGCCCTCCAGCGCGGCCAGGCAGAGGCAGCCTTCCGCATCGGCGCGCGGCTGGTGCAGCAGCAGCTCATCGCCCTCGGCCATGTCGCCCGGGCCATAGCTGCCGGTGCAGTCGCTGTAGCCGCCATGCAGAATTTGCGTCAGCTCGTGCAGGGCGTGGCTATGGGTCACAACCCCCCGGTTCGCCGCCACGCGCAGCAGCATCACATTGGCCTCCGGCGCCCAGGGCAGCCGCACCTGGCTATAGCGCACACCAGGGCCGAACCACAGCCAGCGCCCGATATCGCAGCCCGCCAGCACATCCGGCAGCTTCATGCCCGGCGGCAAATGGAGCATCGCGCGGCGCGGCACATGCGGCGCGGTGGTTACGGGCGGCGGCTCATCCAGCCGTGCCAGCACCTCGGCAAAGGCGGCGGGGGCCAGCGGCTCCAGCTTTTCGGCCTCCATCAATGCGCCGCCCAGCGCCTCGAACCCCGCCACGCGGGCGCGGCATTGCGGGCAGCCTGTCAGATGCGCCTCAACAACCAAAGCCAGCCCGGCATTGAGCGCGCCGGTGGCGTGGCGGAGCAAGGTATCGTCGGCGGGATGATGCGTAATGGTCATTAATCGGCTCCCAGCGCATCGCGCAGCCGGACAAGGGCGAGGCGGATGCGGGATTTAACAGTGCCCAGCGGCAGGTTCAGCACCTGGGCGATGGCGGCGTGCGGCGTATCGCTGAAGAAGGACAGTTCGATGACCCGGCGCTGCTCACCGGAGAGCACCGCCAGCGCCTCGCGCATGCGCGCTGCCTGCTCGCTCTCCAGGGTGATGGCCTCGGGCGATGGCGAAAACTCCTCCTCGGGCAGCTGCGGCGCCGGCCCGCGCTGGCGCCGCGCCTGATCGATCCGCAGATTCCGGGTGATGGTGTACACCCAGGTGGCGGCGCCGGCCCGGGCGGGGTCAAAACTTTCCGCCTTGCGCCAGAGCATCAGCATCGTCTCCTGCGCCAACTCCTCGGCGGCGCCGCCGCTCAGCCCGGCCCGCAGGTGGAACGCCTTCAGCCGTGGCGCGAAATGCTTGAACAAGGCGGCGAAGGCTTGGCGGTCACGCGCCGCCGCGACCAGCCCGATGAGCCGCGCCTGGGCCGCCGCATCGAGCGGAGAGGGCTGATCGACGGCGCTCAACGGCCCAGCCGGACGGGCAAACGGGCGGCAACGTGCTGGATCGAATATGGCTTCATGCTTGCTCACAGCCGGTTTTACGCAGCCCCGCCGGATTTGGATCACTCAAGGCGTGATCCAAGCCCGCCGCCGCCGCGTATAGCATTTGTAATCTACAAGGAGGCCGCATGTCCGACAGGAAAAAAATCGCCGTGGCCGGCGCCGGGATATCGGGTCTCGCCGCCGCCTGGCTGCTGTCGCGGCGGCATGATGTCACCTTGTTCGAGGCCGAAAACCGCCTGGGCGGGCATAGCCATACGGTGCTCGCCGGCAAGGTGCCGGTCGATACCGGCTTCATCGTATATAACGAGCCGGCATATCCCAATCTCACGGCCCTGTTCCGGTATATCGGGGTGGCGACGCAACCATCGGACATGTCGTTTTCCGTCTCTCTCGATGCCGGACGGGTGGAGTATTCCGGAGGTAGTGTAGCGGGCCTGTTCGCGCAACCGGGCAACCTGCTGCGCCCGCGCTTCTGGGCCATGCTGCGCGACATCATTCGCTTCTACCGCGAGGCACCCGCCGCCATGCCCCTGCTAGGCGAGACCCGGCTGGATGAGTATCTGCGCGCCGCCGGCTTCAGCACGGCATTTTGCGAGGATCACCTCTACCCGATGATCGCGGCGGTATGGTCCACCCCGGCGGGGCAGGCCGGGGCGCTGCCGGCGGCATCCTTCATCCGTTTCTGCGAAAATCACGGGCTGCTGAAGCTCACCGGCCGCCCGGTCTGGCGCAGCGTCACCGGCGGCTCGCGTGAATATGTGGCGCGGCTGCAGGCGGATTTCCGCGGCCGCATCATGCCGCGCCGCGCCGTGGCTGCCGTGCGGGATATCCAGGGCGGCGTCGAGCTGCGCGATTCAACCGGCGCCGTGCAGACCTTCGACGCGGTGGTGCTGGCCATGCATGCCGACCAGGCGCTGCGCCTGCTCGCCGACCCCAGCCCCAGGGAGCGCGAGCTGCTTGGCGCCTTCCGTTACACCAGCAACACCGCCGTGCTGCATCAGGATGCGCGGGCGATGCCGCGCCGGAAAGCCGCCTGGGCCGCCTGGAACTATGCCGGCGGCGGCACGGCCGAGGCGCCGGTCGCCGTCACCTACTGGATGAACCCGCTACAGGCCCTGCCCGGCAGCCAGGATTACTTCGTCACCCTCAACCCGCATATCGAGCCCAACCCGGCGCGCGTGCTGCATAGCCAGGTCTATGAGCATCCCATCTTCGATGTCCCGGCCTTGCGCGCGCAAAAAAGCCTCTGGGAGCTGCAAGGCGGCAAGCACCGCTGGTTCTGCGGCGCCTATTTCGGCGCCGGCTTCCATGAGGACGGGTTGCAGGCCGGGCTGGCCGTGGCCGAGGCGCTGGGCGGCGTGCGCCGCCCCTGGCAGGTGGCCGCGCCGAGCGGGCGCATCTGCGTTCCGGCGGCGGCGCTGGCACCGGCCCTGGAGGCGGCGGCATGAGCGCGCTGTATCACGCCAGCGTCACCCATGGCCGCTTCACGCCGAAGCTTCACCGGCTGAAATACCGCATCTTCACCCTGCTGCTGGACCTGACGGCGCTGGATGAGGAAGCCGCCCAGCTCCGGCTGTTCTCGCGCAACCGCTTCAACCTGTTCTCTTTCCATGACCGCGATTACGGCGACGGCAACGGCGACCCTGCCGCCTGGGCGCGGGCGCAGATGCGCGAAGCCGGGCTCAACCCCGAAGGCAGCCGGATCAGCCTGCTCACCATGCCGCGCGTGCTCGGCTACGGGTTCAATCCCATATCCGTCTATTTCTGCCATGACAGCGCGGGCGCCCTCAGCGCCATTCTGTACGAGGTCAACAATACGTTCGGTCAGCGCCACGGCTATTTCTTCACGGTGTCAGCCCGGCCGGACGGCACGCTGCACCAGCACTGCGCCAAAAAACTCTACGTCTCACCCTTCATGGATATGGCAATGCATTATGATTTCGCCGTGCAGCCGCCGGCGGATACGCTGCGCCTGCGTATCCTGGCCGGCAATGCCCAGGGCACCGTGTTGGCGGCCGGGCTGAGCGGGCGGCGGGCGGCACTCACCGATGCCACGCTGCTGCGCGCGGCCTTCACCTACCCGTTCCTGACATTGAAAGTGATGGCCGGGATCCATTGGGAGGCGCTGCGCCTCTGGCTGAAGGGCATGCGTGTCCTGCCGCGCCCCGCGCCCGGGGCGGCAGCCGTGAGCTTCGCACCGGAGAGCACGCCATGAGTGAGATACAAGGCAACATGGCGGGCAGCGGGTTCCGCATCCCCCGGCCGGGCGTGGCGCTGTTGCGGCACATGCTGCGGCGGCTGTCATGCGGGCGCCTGGTGGTCGTGCTGCCGGATGGCACCAGGCTCGCGCAGCGCGGCCCCTTGCCGGGCACCGAGGCCATGGTGGAGCTGCATAACTGGCGTCCCCTGCGGGCCATTCTGCTCGGCGGCGATGCCGGGTTCGCCGAAAGCTTCATCGCCGGGGACTGGTCGAGCCCCGATCTGCCCGCCTTCCTGCGCTTCGGCGCCGAGAACATGGCTGGGGTGGATGCCGCCAGCCAGATAACATGGCCCAGCCGGCTGCTGGCCCGGCTGCGCCACTGGACCAACCGCAACTCGCGCACCGGCAGCCGGCGCAACATCCAGGCGCATTACGATCTCGGCAACGGCTTCTACGCGCGCTGGCTCGATGTCAGCATGACCTACTCCGCCGCCCTCTATACCGCGCCGGATGATGATCTGGCCGCCGCTCAGGCGCGCAAGCTCGACCGCATCGCCACGCTGCTGCAGGCCGAACCGGGAGCGGCGGTGCTCGAAATCGGCTGCGGCTGGGGCGCGCTGGCCGAACGCCTGGCGCGCGAAGGTGCCGCGGTGACGGCCCTCACCCTCTCCCCCGCCCAGGCCGGATACGCGCAAAACCGCCTGGCCGAGGCCGGGCTCGCCGCGCACGCGGACATCGCCCTGCGCGATTATCGCGACGAGACCGGGGTATATGACCGTGTGGTCTCCATCGAGATGCTGGAGGCGGTCGGCGAGGCCTATTGGCCGGCCTATTTCACCGCTTTGCGTGCCCGGCTGAAGCAAGGCGGGCGGGCGGTATTGCAGGTCATCACCATCGCCGAGGAACGCTTCGAGGCCTACCGGCGATCGCCCGATTTCATCCAGCGTCATGTTTTTCCCGGCGGCATGCTGCCGACCAAAAGCGCCATCGTCATTCAGGCGGCCCGTGCCGGGCTCGTGCTCAAGGCGGTTGAATGCTTCGGCTCCAGCTATGAGCTGACCCTGGCCGAATGGCGGCGGCGCTTTCTGCAAACCTGGCCCGAGGCGGCGCGCGACGATGGTTTCGCCCCCGCCTTCCGCCGGCTCTGGGAATATTACCTCGCCTACTGCATGGCCGGTTTTGCCACCGGCATGACCGATGTGGGATTTTTCGTACTGGAGCCGGCACCATGAAGAGCTATTTTCTCGCCTATATCATTACCGGCGGCATTTTCGCGGTCATGGACGCGGTCTGGCTGAGCCTCATGGCCGGGCGCCTGTACAAGCCGGTGCTGCATGAAATCCTGGCACCAAAGGTCCAGGCGGCACCCGCCATCATCTTCTATTTGCTGTATATTCTTGGGCTGGTCATCTTCGCGGTGGCGCCCGGTCTGGCGGCGGGGCGCTGGAGTGCCGCCCTCTGGCGCGGCGCCTTGTTCGGCCTGTTCACCTACATGACCTATGACCTGACCAATCAGGCGACGATGCGGGTCTGGGCCACCAGCATCACCGCCGCCGATATCGGCTGGGGCATGGCGGCCAGCGCCACCGCCGCCACTCTGGGCTGCGCGGCACTTCTGGCGTTGCGGTAAATGTGGGCACTGGCGAGGCATGACGACAGGCTGACGGCGGCCTGCAACCGGGTGGCGCTGCTGCTGGCGGGGAACACGCCGTTTTATCCGCTCTACCTGTGGTTCATCCTGGGCCGGGCAGGCTGGCCCGCGCTGCTGCTCACCGGCCTGTCGCTGCCCGTCTTCATGGCGACCATCTGGGTGGCGCGCCGTCATCCACTGGCCGGGCGTATCTGGCTGTGCACCGCCGCCAGCCTCAACACCGCCTGGGTCACCTGGCTGCTGGGCGCGCCATCCGGCATCACCTTGTTCTTCCTGCCCTGCCTCGTCCTGGCCGTACTGGCATTCCGCGGCACCGAGCTTCTGCCCCGGGCGCTGCTCACCCTGCTCCCCCTCGGCCTGTACGCCGCATCCCTCTGGGCCCCGCACGCCCCCGCGATATATCCGGCGGCGGATTATCCCGGCCTGGTCCGGCTCAATGCCGCCGCCGTTGCGTCACTATGCGTCATCCTGCCTTACATGCTGGGCGCCGCCCGGGGCGAAGGTTAGAGCGGAGGCCTAGATAGCCTCGGCGTGAAGGCTGTAGCGCATGGTTTTGGGCGCCAGCGGATCAAGCCAGACACCATCGACCTGCGCCTGCGGGTACATCAGAAACGGCACGACCCGGCCGCCGCCGCCAGGCAGGGCGACATCATTGGCATGGTTATACGGCATCCAGTTGCCCTCCCACGCCCCGAACAGCCCCTTGCGCACCGCCGCCACGCGCGGGTCGGTCAGAGTCAGCCCGCCTTTCACCTCATCGAGCATCACCTTGCGCACATCGGCCGGGTCCATGGCGGTCCAGCCATAGCCCTCCAGATACACCTCGGCCCGGCAATGCTGCGCGCTGGTCACATCGGCGGTATTCGCGCCGAGGCTGCGATAGCCGAATTGCGATTGCGCCACGCGCACGCCGTAAATATCACGCGCCGGAATGCCGGCGGCCCGCACCAGCCCGACGAAAAGCCCGTTGAGATCGGCGCATTTGCCGCCGAAATCGGCGTATTTGAGCATCGCCCCGACATTGCCGGTGCCGCAGCCCCGAACCGCATGGTCGCGATGGGTGTTGCAGACGACCCAGCCGTAAATCGCCGCGGCGCGGGCGCGATCCCCGGTGAGGCCCTGGACGATCTGGCCGCTGAGCCGCGCGATCGGCCCGGTGACCGGAATATATTGCGTCGCCCCGGTATATTGCGCCCGTTCCGCCACGCTGAGCGGCGCCACGGGGCGTGGATCATTCCAGTTCACCGCACGGTCGCGCGAGGCAAACCGGCTGGTCACCGCAATCGCCGGCGTGGCACCTGGTTCCCACATGACATGGAGCATTCTCGCACCGCCGGCATCGACCTCCCGGGCGGAGAAATCCGCGCCATGCCAGTCATTGCCGAGCGGCGTCACCCAGGCGGGATCGCTGACCGAAGGCAGCGGCACCCAGGCCTGCGCCAGCCGGCCGGGCGTGGCCAGGTTCAGCGTCGTTGTCACCGCGTAGCGCTTCCAGCCATCCTGCGGGCGCGGCGCGAAGAGCGGCGCCGGCGCGGCGCGACCGAGGCTGGCATAGGAGGTTCCCGCCGCGAGGGCAGTGAGAAACTGGCGTTTGGTGAAATCCGGCATTGCTCTCCCCTGAACGGTTCGTTAGCATCGTGCTATCGCATAGGCGGGGGTTGATGCAACATCTTTGGCGCGGTTCCGGTTGCCGGACCCGCCATCAGGTGTGCCGGGCTCACGAATGCATCCGTTAGAACAAGGAAAATGGGGATGAGACTCAAAAATAAGGTCGCGGTCATCACGGGCGCCGGTTCGGGCATGGGCCGCGCCATGGCGGAAGCTTTTGCCGCCGAGGGCGCCAGGCTGGTGCTGGCCGATATCAGCGGCGCGCAGAATGAGGTCGCGGCGGCGCTGGGGGATGCGGCGGTGGCCGTGCACGCCAATGTCGCCGAGGAGGCGGATGTGCGGAACATGATCGCCACGGCCGAGGAAAAATTCGGCCGGCTCGATATCCTATGCAACAATGCCGGGTTCGGCGGCGGCATGGCGCCGCTGCATGAGCAGACCACCGAGGCCTGGGACCGCGTGCATGCGGTCAACCTGCGTGGCGTGTTCTTCGGCATGAAGCATGGCGTGATCTCGATGCTGAAAACCGGCGGCGGCGCCATCGTCAACACCACATCGGCCTCCGGCGTGGTCGGCTGGAAGCATCACAGCATCTATGGCGCCGCCAAGGCCGGGGTGAACCAGATGACCAGGACCGCGGCGCTCGATTATGCCGGCAATAATATCCGCGTGAACGCCGTCGCCCCCGGCACGATCTGGACCGGGCTCGTCCCCGCCTCGAAAAAATTCCCCACCCCGCCCCCCGGCGCCCCGACCCTGGCCGGCATCCCGATGAACCGCTGGGGCCTGGCCAGCGAAATCGCCTCGGCGGCCCTGTTCCTGGCGAGCGACGATGCCTCGTACATCACCGGCGTCATTCTGCCGGTCGATGGCGGGTATTGCATCGGCTTCTCCGGCATGGGTGCCGAAAACAAGGGGCTGTAACACCTGTGTTGACCGCGCGCGCGGCGCTGGCCTAGTTAGGCCGGCGCCGCGCGCGCCAAAAAAGCGCGCGCCAGAAAAAGGGAGCAGAACGTTGAGCAAATTCACCCCGGAGCAAGCCGTCGCCGTCATCGAGATTCAGCAGCTGATCAATGAGTGGTCGTACGAGCTCGACGTCAATAACGGCATCAATATCGCCAGCCTGATCACCGAGGATTGCAGCTATCTCGTGCGCGGCGGTGTCCGCACCAGCCGGGACGCGGTGGCGCAATTCTACAAGGAACGCCTGGAAGGCTACGCGGCAACGCCCGAGGGCGCGCCCATCCACCGCCACATGCTGGCCAATCTGCGCGTCAGCTTCACCGGCGCCGATGCCGCCGCGATAGGCTTCTCGCTGCTCTATTTCTCGACCCTCGGCATGAAAGCGGGCACCGACCATGCCGACCCGGCCTCGGCCGCCGATGTCCGAATGGATGTCCGCCGCGATGCCGGCGGTGAATGGCGCATCGCCAAATTCGACAGCAACATGACCTTCCGGCGCGTGCTGGCCTGATCGCCTGAGCCGCCTCATCCCAGGCGTCTGCGGAACAGCCAGCCGGCGGCGCCCAGGCTGCACAGCGCCAGCGCCGCCATGGCGGCGTATTGCGGCAGCAGGGCGGCGAAACCCGGCCGTTCCAGAAAACACTCACGGATCACCACAAGTACGTAACGCATCGGGTTGATGAAGGTGAGGTCCTGGACCAGCGCCGGCATGTTGGCGATGGGTGTGGCGAAGCCCGACAGGATGATGGACGGCACCATGAACATGAAGGCGCCGAGCAGCGCCTGTTGCTGTGTGGCGGCGAGCGAGGAGATCATCAACCCGATGCCGGTGACGGCGGCGATGAACAGCACGAGCCCGGTATAAAGCTGCGCCAGCCCGCCGAGCAGCGGCACGCCGAACCAGAATACCGTGGTCAGAATGATCACGCTGCCTTCCGCCAGCCCGATGAGCAGGCCGGGGATGCTCTTGCCCAGCAATATGTCGAGGGGCCGCAGCGGGGTAACGAGGATCTGGTCGAAGGTCCCCGCCTCGCGTTCGCGCGCCACGGACAGGCCGACGACGAGCAGCGTGACCACCTGAGCCAGCAGCGCCACGATGCCGGGAATGATGAACCAGTGGGAGTCGAGATTGGGGTTGAACAGCGCGCGCGCCACGAGTTGGGAGGGCGGTGGCGGGCCGCCATGGCTGGCCGCCCAGTCCTGCCCGGCATCGGCGATGATGCTGTTGGCATAGCCGAGGGCGAGCAGCGCGGTGTTTGAATTGCGGCCATCGACGATGACCTGCACCGGGGCGGGCTGATGGACCAGCAGATCCCGCGTGAAACGCGGGTCTATATCGAGCACCATCGCGGCCTGGCGGGAATCGATCAGCTGCGCGATACGTGCCGGGCTGTGCAGCACCGCCATTTGCCGGAAGGCGGGCGAGCCGGCGAAATCGGCGACCAGCGCGCGAGAGGCCGCGGATTGGTCCTGGTCATACACGGCGAAGGGCACGTGGTTGAGCTCGAAGCTGGCCGCGTAGCCGAACACGACAAGCTGGATCAGCGGCGGCCCGATCAGCACCATGCGGCTTTTGCCATCGCGCAGAATGGCTAGAAATTCCTTGATGACGAGGGCCAGCAGGCGGCGCATCGCGCTTACTCCAGACGTTTGCGCGACGCGATACGCGCCGCGCCAAGAAAAACAACCGCCATGACCAGCAGCGCGAACAGATTGGGCAGCAGCACCGGCCAGACCGTGCCGGCGAGGAACAGCGTCTGCAGAATCGCCACGAAATAGCGCGCCGCGACGATATGCGTGAGCCATTGAATGGGCGCCGGCATGCTGGAAATATCGAAGATGAATCCGGACAGGATGAAGGCGGGCAGAAAGGTGGTGATGATAGCGATCTGCCCGGCGACGAACTGGTTTTTGGCGAGCGTGGAAATCAGCAGTCCCATGCCGAGCGAGGCGAGCAGGAACAGCGCGGCGGCCAGGGTCAGCACCGCCAGCGAGCCGCGCAGCGGCACGCCGAACAGGAGCACCGCCATCAGCACCGCCACCGCCATGCCGCCCATGCCGAGGATGAAATACGGCACGACCTTCGAGACGAGGATTTCAGTCATGCTGACCCTGGTGACCAGCAACGCCTCCATGGTGCCGCGCTCCCATTCGCGGGCGATGACCAGGGCGGTGAGCAGCGCGCCGGTCAGCGTCATGATCACCGCGATCAGTCCGGGCACCAGATAATCGCGGCTGCGTACCGCCGCGTTGAACCAGATGCGCGGCTGTACGGCGATGGGCGAGGCTGCGCCGGCCTGCCTGGCGGCCCAGCCGGCCCAGCTCTGCTGCACGTAATTCTCGATGAGGCGGGCATTATTGGCATCCACGCCGTTGACGAAAACCCCGATGGCCGGCGCCCGCCCGGCGCTGACGGCGCGGGCGAAATCCGCCCGCAGCCAGACGAAGCCCTCGATCCGTCCGGCATCGAGCGCCTGTTGCGCCGCCGCCGCGCTGGCAAAATCCTGAGGCGCGAAATAGGCTGACTGACGGAATTCGCCGGTGAAGCTGGCGGCCATGGCGCTGGGCTTTTCAACCACCAGGCCGAGCGCCACATGCCGCGCATCGAGCGACACGCCGTAGCCAAACAACAACAGCAGCATGGCCGGCAGAATGAAGGCGATGGCGATGGAGGAGGGGTCGCGCAGAATTTGCAGGCTCTCCTTACGGATCAGGCCGCGCAGCCGCATCGCCGCGCCGCTCACGCCGCGCTCTCCCGGGTTTTGGCGCTGTCGGCCATGATCAGGGCAATGAAGGCGTCTTCCATGCCGGGGTTCGGCTGCGCCGCGCTCCGCCCGGCCTGCTTCAGGGCCTCCGGCGTGCCGCTGGCCAGAATCCGGCCTTGCGCCATGATGACCAGCCGGTCGCAATATTCCGCCTCCTCCATGAAATGGGTGGTGACCAGCACGGTCACGCCGGCTTCCGCCAGCGCGTTGATGCGCTGCCAGAATTCCCGCCGCGCCATCGGGTCCACACCGGAGGTCGGCTCATCGAGGAATAATATGTCGGGCTCGTGCATCAGCGCGCAGGCCAGCGCCATGCGCTGCTTGAAGCCGAGCGGCAGGTCACGGCTGGTGGCGTCGCGCAGCGGGGCGAGGTCGAACTCGCGCACGGCCCAGCCGATCCGCGCCGCGGCCGCCGCGCCGGACAGGCCATAGGCGGCGGCGAAAAAGCGCAGGTTCTGGATCACCGACAAATCGCCGTAGAGCGAGAATTTCTGCGCCATATAGCCAAGCCGCCCGCGTGCCGTGGCGGCCGCGCCGCGCAGATCGAAGCCATCGACGCGCAGCCGCCCGGCGCTGGCCGGCAACAGGCCGCACAGCATGCGGAACGTGGTGGATTTGCCCGCGCCATTGGCGCCGAGCAGGCCAAAAATCTCACCGCGCCGGACGCTGAAGCTGATATCATCGACCGCGCGGAACGCCCCGAATTGCTTCACGAGGTTCTGCACCTCGATCACCGCCCCCGCCCCCGCCCCAGCCGGCACCGCCCCAGCCGCGCGCGGGGCCGCAGGGGCGGGCGCGGCGGCGGGGTTCCGGGCCTTGAGCAGATCGACGAAGCGATCCTCGAAGCGGGGCGGCACGGCGGTGAGCGTAACATTATCCGGCAGCATGTCCGGCGCCATTTCCGGCGCCAGAATCAGGCGTACCGCTTCGCCCTGGACCACGGCATCGGTCACCCCCGGCAGCGGCGCCAGAGCGGCCTGCAGGGCGCGCTTGCTCTGCCCGGCGGCCCGCGCCTGAAAGCTCCGCCCGGCCATCGCCTGGGTGAAATCGTCCGGTTTTCCGGCGCCGATCAACTGCCCCTCATGCAGCAGCAGCACCTCGTCGCAGCGCGCGGCCTCGTCGAGATAGGCGGTGGAGAGCAGCACGCTCATGCCCGAGCCGCGCACGAGCTGGCTGACAATCTCCCACAGCTCGCGGCGCGAGACGGGATCGACCCCGACGGTTGGCTCATCGAGCAGCAGCAGCCGGGGCGGGCGGAGCAGCGTGCAGGCGAGGCCGAGCTTCTGCTTCATGCCGCCGGAAAGCTTGCCCGCCAGCCGCTGGGTAAAGCCGGCCAGGCCGGTCATATGCAGCAATTCGCCGTAGCGGCCGGGGCGCGCGGCCTGGGGCACGCCTTGCAGATCCGCGTAGAGATCGAGGTTTTCCCGCACGGTGAGGTCCTCATACAGGCCGAAGCGCTGCGGCATGTATGAGATCATACCCTGCACGGTGAGCGGTGCTGCCCGCACATCCACCCCGAACACATGGATCGACCCGGCATCGGCGCGCAGCAGCCCGCAGATCAGGCGCATCAGCGTGGTCTTGCCGGCGCCATCCGGCCCGATGAGCCCGGTGACCAGCCCCGGCGCGGTTTCGGCGCTTAATGCGCCAAGCGCGTTGACAATGCGCTGCCCGATGCGAAACCGCCGGGTGACATTGGCGATAACCAGGGGCTTGGCGGCATCCAGGGGCGTATCCGCGGCCGCGCGCGTATCAAGGGGCGGAGGCATGGGCGCCACACACATCCGGCCCACGCGGGCTGTTCCGCCCTTGTGCCAGGCCGATCGTCACGGTCGCCGGCATGCCCAGGCGCAGCTGGTCGCGCGGCGCGCAGGCATAGACGCGAAGCTGATACACGAGCTGGGCACGCAGATCCGGCGTTTCGACATTTTTCGGCGTGAATTCGGCGGTGGGCGAGATATAGCCGATCCAGCCATGATAGATTTGGCCGGGATAGGAATCGGTGGTGATATCCGCCGCCATGCCGAGCCTGATGCGGCCCAGCGCATCCTCGGGCACATAGGCCCGCACCCAGAGCGGATTGGTGAGCGCGATGAGATAGACGGGCGTCGCGGGGGATACCATGTCGCCCGGTTCCTGCACGCGCTCCTCGATCACGCCATCGGCCGGAGCATAGAGTTTCGTATCCTGATATTCCTGCGCGGCGAGGGCGGCATTGGCCTGGGCGGCGGCATAGCTGGCCTGAGCGGCGGCGATGTCCTCGGTGCGCGGGCCTTTGACGGCAAGAACATAAGCCTGCTTCGCCGCCTCATAGGTCTGTTCGGCGTTCAGGTAAGCGGCCTGCGCGTCATCGCGCTGCTGAATGGCCGCGGCGCCACCGCGCGCGAGTGCCGCGTAGCGCCGGTAGTTCGCCTCATCATTGCGGGAGAGGATGGCCAGAGCATCCATCTGCGCCTTGGCCTGGGCGATCTGTTCCGGACGAGACCCAGCCAGAAGTGCCGCCAGAAGCTGCTTCTGGCTGGCCGCCTGGGCTTGCGCGGCGGCCAGGCTGGCCTGGAAGCGGCGCGCATCCATCGCGGCGATCAGCGCGCCTTGGCGCACGGTGTCACCCTCTTGAAAGGGCAGGCTCACAAGGCGGCCGCTATCATTGAAGGCGGCATAGACCTCCCGGATATCGACATTGCCATATAGCGTGAGGCTGTTGCGGTCCGGCCGCTGGCCCTGAAGCAGCAGATAAGCGGCGGCCACGGCGAGAGCGATGGCCGCGATGCCGCCAACCAGAAGTTTCCTGCGCGCCAAAATCCATCTCCTTCAGCCGCGCTCCTTCAGCCGCGGCAGGGTAGGCGATCAAGCCCCGCCGCAGCTTCCGTAGAGCCGCCAGGGGAGGCTGGCATTGACCTTCGTCAATGCGGCATCGCGCGTAACGTCCCCGCCGATCAGCCGCCGATCAGCCGCCGACCAGCACGGTGAAGCAGCCCAGCACGATCGACCCGCCATGCGCGCAGGTGTCCAACATGCGCGCCGCCGGCCGGCCGCCGATGAGCACGGTGGCGGAACCTTTCACGATGGCATCCGGCGGGCCGACGCAGGTGACCATGTCGCCCAGGCAGGCCGCCGGCAGGCCGCCGATCAATACGGTCGGCGCGCCCGGCGAGGTGATCGGGCCGCCGACATGCGGGACCAGTACCGTAACCATCGGGCATACATGCATGTCGGTGAGGCGGGCGGCGGGGAAGGGCATATTGGCTGTTTAACCGTTTCAATTGCGGCCGTCATCTGATATATGAACAGGTAATGAACTCTTGAGATAATGTTGAGATAATGTGCCGGAAATTAAGACATCGCCACCCCCAGCCGTGGCGCGGGCTTGGTTTCCGACGCATATGTCGAGCACAGGACGTCAATGCACAAGACGTGAAGGATGGATGGGGCAGAATGCGGCAACCGGGCAGGTTCGTTTCACGTTTGTACTATGCCTGGGGGTTTAATGCCCGGGCGGTCTGCTATGGCGCCATGCTCGCGGTCTGTGCCGGGCCGGCCCTGGCCCAGAGCGCGCCGCCCAACCCGCTGCTGACCTCGCCGCTGCCGCATATCCAGCCGGCGCCGCAGCCGCAGCTCGGCGCAGGTTTGCCGAATTTCGAGACGCCGGGGGCGGAGGGCACGCTGCCCAACGCGGCCATCGCGGTCCGCTCGGTCACGGTCGTGGGGGCCACGGCATTTGCCCCGGCGCGGCTGGCGGTGTTGACCCGGGGTCTCGCCGGGCAAACCGTTGCGCTGCAACGAATAGAGGCGGCGCGGCTGGCTTTACTCGGCCTGTATCGCGGCCATGGTTTTATTCTCACGACTGTTTCGCTCGATATCGATGCCGCCGGCAATGTCCGCTTCATCGTCATCGAAGGCCGCATCGTGGCGGTCAAACTCTCGCAGAGCATCGGCCCGGCGGGCACCATGGTGCTGCGTTTCCTTAACCATCTCACCGCGGAGCGGCCGCTCAACGAGGCATCGCTGGAACGCTGGCTGCTCCTGGCCCAGCAGATCCCGGGCATCGCGGTGCATGCGGTGCTGCAGGCCGATAGCGATGATCCCGGCGCGCTGACCCTTGTGGCGGAGGTGAGCAAACAGGATGTTTCAGGATTGCTGACGGCGGATAATCGCGGTTTCAAGGATGCCGGGCCGGTGGAGGCGCTGGCCGTGGCGGATTTGAACAGCATGACGGCGCAGGGCGACCAGACCGAGGTTTCGCTGTTCCATACCGAGGTCGGGACCGATAATTTCGGTCAGGTATCCGAAAGTTTTTTCATCGGCGATCGCGGGCTGCGCCTTAAACTCTATGGCGGCGCCGGCCGGGCCAATCCGCGCGGAACGCTGGGCGCGGTGCACTATGAAAGTTTCATTACCGTATTCGGCGGCGTACTGAGCTATCCGCTGCTGCTGCAACGAAACCAGGCGCTGGACCTGTCCCTGCATTTCGACGGTATCGAGGACACGATCCACATCGCCGGCATACGCAACAGCGCCGACAGCCTGCGTGTGGCGCGGTTCGCCGGCCAGTATGCGTGGCAGGATCTGTGGGCGGGCAACGGGCGCGAGGCGCAAAGCGTGCTCAACCTGCAGGACTCCCAGGGCGTGCCGGCATTCGGCGCCTCGCCGGATGGGCGGACGGCGCCGCCCGCCGGGCGCGCCGATGCCAAGATGGATTTCTGGAAGCTCACCGGTTCGGTGAGCCGGACGCAAACCCTGTTCTCGCCCTTCGGCGCCGCCACGGTGGCGCTGCGTGCCGAGGCGGGCGGCCAGTACACCACCGATATCCTGCCCTCGGAGGAGCAATTCTACCTCGGCGGCAGCCGCTTCACCCGCGGGTATTATTCCGGCCAGGTGGTGGGCGACAAGGCCGCCTATGCCACGGCGGAGCTGCAGCTCAACACCGGGGATGAGTTCACCTTGTTCCACCAGGATATCGCTTTGGGCGCGCAATTTTACGGCTTTTACGATTGGGGCGAGACCTGGTCGAACCTGAAGACGGATCTGAACCATCAGGTCAGGTCCGCCGGAGGCGGCGTCAGGCTCGGCCTGACCAAAAATCTGGAAATGGACGGCGAGGTGGTGGAGCGGCTGACGACACAGCTGGAGCCGAAGGTAACAGGCACGGCGCCGCTGTCTGAAACCGTGATCTATTGGGGCGTAACGGCCCGCTACTGAAGCATATGGAATTTGGCGCCCGTTCGCGGGCGATGTGAGAGGGTGAGATGGAACAGAGGACTCGGCGTTTGGCGGGCGGAATAATGCCCATGCGCCAGCCGCGCGCGGCGTGGCTGGCAACCACCGCGTTCACGGCGATCCTGCTCGCCCCCGCCACGCTGCGGGCACAGACCGCGCTTGCCCCCGATACCACACCGCAAGGCGGCGTGGTCACCGGCGGCACCGCGACGATCACCCAGGGCACCGGCACCACCACCATCGACCAGTCCAGCCAGCGCACCGCCATCGATTGGCAGAGCTTCAACATCGGCAGCGGCGCCACGGTGCGCTTCAACCAGCCCTCCTCCACCGCCATCGCGCTGAACAATGTGGTGAGCGCGACGCCCTCGATCATCGCCGGCAAGATCACCGCCAACGGCCAGATCGTCATCGTCAACCAGTCCGGTGTCGTCTTCACCCATGGCTCGCAGGTGAATGCCGAGAGCATCGTCGTTTCCACCTCTAAAGTGGCGACCGCAGATTTCATGGCCGGCCATCTGGTGTTTTCCGGCCCGCCCAACCCGGGTGCGAAAATCGTCAATGATGGCGAACTCACCGCCGGGCAGGCCGGGCTGGTCGGGCTGGTGGCACCGCAGGTCGCCAATAACGGCGTCATCACGGCGCGGCTCGGCCAGGTGGTGCTGGCCGGCGCCAGCGCCTTCACGCTTGATCTCTATGGCGACAGGCTGATCTCGCTCGACGTGACGCAGGCGGTGCGGGCGGTGGATGTGGGCGGCCACCTGGTGCCGGCGCTGGTGACCAATAAGGGGCTCATTCTGGCCGATGGCGGCAAAATCACCCTGACAGCGCGGGATGCCGATGCGCTGGTGACGCAGCTGATCGATGCCGGAGGCACCATCCGGGCCAATACGGTGGGGAGCACGACCGGGGCGATCTCGGTCACCGGAGTCGGCGGCAATATCCAGATCGCCGGCAATCTGCTGGCCCAGGGCACCGCTGCGGGCGAACACGGCGGCACGGTCGAGGCGTTGACGACGGGGACGGTCAGCGTCGCCCCCACGGCGGTCATCGATGCATCGGGCGCGGCGGGCGGCGGCATCGTCGCCTTGGGGACGGATATCGCCCGGGCCAGCGCCGGGGCGGCGGACAGCACGGCGCCGCGCGCGGCGGCGGTGCAGGTGGCGGCCGGCGCGCAGA
Source organism: Pseudomonadota bacterium (assembly GCA_021826225.1). Lineage (GTDB taxonomy): Bacteria > Pseudomonadota > Alphaproteobacteria > Acetobacterales > Acetobacteraceae > Acidocella. The sequence goes on from JAKBAV010000016.1 coordinate 30,112, forward strand.
TCAAGGCGGATGCGACGGGTACGGGCAATGGCGGCAAGGCCGTGTTGCTGAGCAGCGGGAAGACCGATTTCGCCGGAGCGATTTCCGTGCGCGGCGCAACCGGCGGCAATGGCGGGCTGGCGGAAATTTCGAGCGACGGCGTGATCAGCCTCAGCGGCACGGCGGATGCCACCGCTCTGGACGGCCATGCCGGCGAGGTCCTGCTCGATCCGCAGACGCTGATCGTGACCAGCAGCGCCGGCAGCGCCAGTAACGTCTCCTATATCGACCCATCCTCCCTGACCAACCTGTCGGGCACGATCGACCTGGCCGCATCGAAAATAATCGCCGTGGACAGCGCCATCAACCTCACCGGCACCAATGCGGTGAGCCTGGTGTCCAACGGCGACATGCTGATCAGCGCCTCGATCGCCACGGCCGGCTCGCTGGAAATAGATGCCAGCGGCTCGCTCGATATCGCCGCCGGGCTGACCGCCTCCAGCATCGCGCTGAGCAATTCCGGCAGTGGCGGCGTGCTGCTCGGCGCCCCGGTCCTCGGCACGCTGGTGGCGCTGCAGAGCAGCGGCGGCGTTACCGAGACAAGCGGCGGCGTCATCGACGCGGCCACGCTGATCAGCGCCTCGCAGATCGGCGGCAATGCGCTGCTCGGCAATGCCAACAGCATAACCACGCTTGGCAGCTTCGCGGCATCAGGCAATATCGTGCTGAACGACATCGCCGCGCTGGCGGTAACAGGCATGCTGCATACGCCCAGCAGCCTGACGCTGGAGGATGCGGCCGGGGTGAGCGAGCTTGCCGGCGGCACGATCAGCGCGGCGACATTGAGCAGCGGCGGCACCACCATCGGCGGCGACGTCCTGCTGGGCAATGGCAACACCATCGGCACGCTGGGCGGCATCACGCTGGGCGGTACGCATGTGCTGGGCCTCGTGGATACCGGCAGTTTGAACGTGCAGGGCACCCTCCAGGCGGGTGGGGCGACGTTGAGCGCTACAAATCTGACACTGGCGGCGCCGGTTTCGGTGGCGAATACCCTCGTTGCGGTGGCGTCCGGCACGCTGAACGTGGCGGGCGCGGTGAATGCCGGCAGCGCGACGCTGAGCGGCACGAAGGTGACCCTGTCCGCCCCGCTAACGGTTGCCAACGCGCTGGACCTCACCGATGGCGGCGCGTTGAATCTGGCCGATGCGATCACCGCCGGCAGCGCGACGCTGAGCGCGGCGGGAATGACCCTGTCGGCGCCGCTTTCGGTGGCGCAGGAGCTGGTTCTGGAATCCACCGGCGCGGTTACGGCGGCGGCGGGCGGTACGATCGCCGCCGGCACGCTGGATAGCGGCGGCACGACCATTGGCGGCGCGGTGGCGCTGGGCAATTCCAATAATATCGGCACGCTGGGCGCCTTCGCCGCCACGGGCGACATATTGCTCGGCAATAGCGGGGCGCTCGACATTGCCGGTGCGGTCAGCACGCCCGGCCTGCTCACGCTGCGTAATGGCGGCGCCATCAGCGAGCTTGCCGGCGGCAGCATCGCGGCGGCGACATTCGGCAGCGGCGGCACCACCATCGGCGGCGATGTGTTGCTGGGCAATGGCAACAGCATCGGCACGCTGGGCGCCATCGCGCTTGGCAGCACGCATGCGCTGGACCTCGTGGATACCGGCTCCTTGACCGTGCTGGGGGCGATTAATGCCGGCAGTGCCACACTGAGCGCGGCGGGGCTGACGCTGGCCGCTCCGGTTACGGTGGCGCAAAACCTGGTTCTGGAATCCACCGGCGCCGTTACGGCGGCGACAGGCGGCACGATCAGCGCCGGCACGCTGGATAGCGGCGGCACGACCATTGGCGGCGCGGTGGCGCTGGGCAATACCAATAATATCGGCACGCTGGGCGCTTTCGCCGCCACGGGCGACATATCGCTAGGCAATAGCGGCGCGCTCGACATTGCCGGTGCGGTCAGCACGCCTGGCCTGCTCACGCTGCGCGCTGGCGGTGCCATCAGCGAGCTTTCCGGCGGCAGCATCGCGGCGGCGACATTCGGCAGCGGCGGCACCACCATCGGCGGCGATGTGTTGCTGGGCAACGGCAACAGCATCGGCACGCTGGGCATCACGCTGGGCGGCACCCATGTGCTGGACCTCGTGGATACCGGCTCCCTCACCGTACAGGGGGCGATCAACGGCGGCGGCGCAACGCTGGCTGCGACGGATATCACCCTGGCGGCACCTGTATCGGTGGCGAATACGCTGATCGTGGCGGCGTCCGGCACGCTGGATGTGGGCGGCACGCTCAACGCCGGCAGCGCAACGCTGAGCGCGGCCGCGATGACGCTGACCGCCCCGGTAACGGTGACCAACGCGCTGGATCTCACCGATACCGGCGCCTTGAACCTGCCCGGCGCGATCACCGCCGGCAGCGCGACGCTGAGCGCGGCGGGAATGACCCTCTCCGCGCCTGTCTCGGTGGCACGAGAGCTGGTTCTGGAATCCACCGGCGCGGTTACGGCGGCGGCAGGCGGCACGATCGCCGCTGGCACGCTGGATAGCGGCGGCACGACCATTGGCGGCGCGGTGGCGCTGGGCAATTCCAATAATATCGGCACGCTGGGCGCCTTCGCCGCCACGGGCGATATATTGCTCGGCAATAGCGGCGCGCTCGACATTGCCGGTGCGGTCAGCACGCCCGGCCTGCTCACGCTGCGTAATGGCGGCGCCATCAGCGAGCTTGCCGGCGGCAGCATCGCGGCGGCGACATTCGGCAGCGGCGGCACCACCATCGGCGGCGATGTGTTGCTGGGCAACGGCAACAGCATCGGTACGCTGGGCGCCATCGCGCTCAGCGGCACACACCGCCTGGCGCTCACGGATACGGCTTCGCTGACCGTGGCGGGCGCCGTCGATGCCGGCACCGCGACCCTCAGCGCCGCCGCCCTCACCCTGGCGG
>JAKBAV010000099.1 GCA_021826225.1 Pseudomonadota bacterium
GATATCGGCCGGGCTGCCGAGGAAGCTCAGCGATGCGTTGAGTTTGCGGCGCTGACGGCGGGAGATGAAGCAAAGCGGCCGGGGCAGGCCGAGCACGGCCTCATCGGCGCGGCGGATTTCAGCGAGGAAGGCGAGCAGTTGCGGCGGGGCGAGGCGCCAGCCGCCCAGCCGCGCGATATGGTCATCCACCCAGGCGCCCTGCATGTCGAACGGCCTGGTAACGATGCCGGAAGCGGCCAGCTCTTCAAAGCCGCAGCGCGCGCCCTGCATCAGCACGGCGAGCATGGCATCATCCGCGCCCGGGGCATCATGCGGCTCCGGCACATGAGCGGGCACTTCCAGCCCCATGCGGCGCATGATCTGCGAGATTGCCCACCAGGCGGAACGGCGCTCGCCGGTGGGTTCCACCATGGCCGGGGTGTAGAGCATCGAGAGGCTGGCGCTGAGCGTGTCCCAGAAGGAGATGTCCGCGCGCTCGACATGGTCCTTGGTTGCCAGCACATGGGTTGAGAGCGCGGTGGTCTCGTTCTCGACGACCTCGAAATCCACGTTGAGCTCAAGCTGGGCCAGCGCCGGGGCAAGCCGGTTGGCGTCGGGAAAGGAGCGGATCAGGCTGCCGCCGAAATTGACCAAAGCGCGGATGTTACCGGCGGCGATTTCGCCGGCCAGAGCGGCGCATGGCCAGTCGCCGATTATTCCCGAGACTTCCGGCATGGTCGGGGGACCCGGGGTGAACGGATCATCCAGCACCGGGAGGGTGAAACTGTCATACTGGGTGATGAAGCCAGGATGGAACCAGGCGCCACCCTTGCGGTTCATGCGGCCGGTCAGGATCATCAGCACCCAGGACAGCCATTGCGTGACGTTGGCGGTGCTAGCCATTGTGACACCCGTGCCGGTTTCGACAACAACCCCACCATGGCGGCGAATGGCGGCGAGCAGATCGTCCAGCTCCTGTTCCGGCACTCCGGCGATCGCGGCCGCGATGGCGCGCGTGAAGCCGGCCAGGGCACCGCGAAGTTCATCGAGCCCGGCAATGGGCTGCGCCGGACACATCGGGCCGCCGGCCAGAATCTCATGCACCAGCCAGGCCAGAATGGCGTAGTCCTTGCCGGGATAGGGGGCGATGTGGCGGGTCGAGAATTTGGCGGTTTCGGTGCGGAGAGGGTCGATGGTCCAAACCTCGCCGCGCCGGGCAATGGCGCGAATCGGCCCGGCCGGATTGAACATGCCGGTGTTATGGCCATGGCTCACCATCGGGTTGACGCCGACATAGAGCAGCATCTCGACGTTTTCGTTATCGGTTTTCGGGTTGAGGCCAGGGAAACCGCCCACCAGGCTGGCAACCAGCACTTTCGCGGTGCCGTCGATGGTGAGGGGCGAGAATTTTGGCGGGGCGCCTGGCGCTCCTCCTGATAGGGATTTATAAAAAATATCGGCCATGCGATAGCCGGCGGCATCCATGCCGAGCCCGCTGCCGAAATAAAAACCGACCGCGTTGGGACCGTAAGTATTTACCACATGGCGCAGTTTCGCGGCGATATCGTCGAGGCATTCATCCCAGCTGACCGGCATCAGCGCGCCGTCCTCACGCATCAGCGGCTGGCGGATGGCCTGCGGGTTGTGGTGCGACGGGCCGATGGCGCGGCCCTTGGGACAGGTATAGCCCTTGCTCAGAGGGTGCTCGAAATCCCCCTTGACCCGCACGATCCGCTCATCCGCGATATCGATGACCACACCGCACTGGTTGGTGCAGATTTTACAGTAGCTGCGCCTTGATATGGTTTCCCCGTCTGGCATTGTACATCTCCCCGGCAGCCGGTTGATCTGGCCCTGCGGGCAGTTTAGGCCGTCATGGCCCGTGGGCAAGGCTCTTTCATGCGAGTCAGGTTCATGCGCGGCGGCGCCATCAGGAATGGCGGGGCGGTAGAGCGGGGGGAGGAAAACGAATGACAAGAGTGACAGCGGTGTATAAGCCAGCCGATTATCCTGGCACGCCCGAGCAGGCGGCCACAGCCGGGGTGGCGGAACTCTTTGGTTATCTGTTCCCCGGCAAGGAAAATCCCGAGATTGACGCGGCGCATCTCGGTGTGGCCGTGACCGCCCGGAATCCGATGCTGGCGCTCAACCTGGCCCGCATGAGCGGCTTCGTGGCGCGTGATCTGGGCTGGTGCCAGGACCAGAAACTGCATGAGCTGGCGGTGCAGGCGGTTAACCAGCATTTTGGCTGCGCGTACACGCTGCGGGCCCGCGCGGCGCGGGCGGCATCGCTGGGCCTTGGCCCCGACGTATTGGCGGCGATCCCGGATGGCGGCGCCAGCCCGGTTTTCAGCGAGACCGAGCGGCTGGTGGTGACATATGCCCGCGCCGTGGCCAGTGGGAACGTGCCGGCCGTGCTGTTCGCCGAGGTGGCGGCACGGTTCGGCGAAACCGGCGCGGTGGAGTGCACGGCGGCCATCGCCTGGTGGGGCATGTGGGCGATGATCATCAACGCATTATGCCCGGACGGCGCCTGAGGCGGATGACGGGCAATTGCTTCGTGTACGTTATATAAAATGCCCGTCCGGCATTCAATTGACAGGCAGATTGGAATAACCCACACTGCCTCGCCCGTACGGCTAGCGGCGGGCCAACGTCCTGAACACGAACCTCGGAGAAGGCATTATGTGGCGTAAACCGAAACTGACCGAAATCTGCGTGGGCGCCGAGATCAACTCTTACGTGTCGGCCCGCACGAACTAAGATAGCTGGCTGATGGCGGGGCCCCGCAATGCAGATCAAGGTGCTGGGTGCCGCCGCCGGAGGCGGGTTTCCGCAATGGAACTGTAACTGCCAGGGCTGCCGCCGCGCACGCCTGAATGAGCCGCATGTCCGCCCGCGGACCCAGGCTTCCATCGCCATAAGCGCCGATGGCGCGTGCTGGACGCTGCTGAATGCCAGCCCAGACCTGCCCTGCCAGCTCCGCGAGACCACGATCCTGCATCCGCGCCCGGCGGGCGGCATGCGGCACTCCCCGCTGGCCGCCGTGGTGCTTTCAAGTGGTGATGTCGACTGCATCGCGGGGCTGCTCTCGCTGCGTGAATCGCAGCCTCTGGCGCTTTATGCCGACACACTGGTACGCGGTATCATCGAGGACAACCAGATTTTCCGGGTGCTGAACCGCGAACTGGTGCCGCTGCGCGCCCTGCCGGCGGGAGCCGCCACCGCACTGCATGATGCCGGCGGGACACCACTCGGGCTCACCGTTGCGGCCTTTCCGGTTGCCGGCAAAATCCCGCTGTATCAGGAAACCTCGGATGATATCCGCCAGCTCACCTCGGACAAGGCGGTGATCGGCTTGTCGCTCCAGGCGGGAAGCCGAAAAATGGTGTTCATTCCCGGCTGCGCCGCGGTGGATGATGAACTGCTGCACCATATCGAACATGCCGATGTGCTGTTTTTCGATGGCACGTTATGGGATGATGACGAGATGATCCGCGCCGGTACGGGCCGCAAAACCGGCGCGCGCATGGGGCATATGTGCATCTCGGGCGCAGGTGGCAGCATGGCGGCACTGGCGCGCGTGAATGTGGGGCGAAAAATTTTCATCCATATCAATAATACGAACCCGGTTTTATGCGACGATTCACCCGAGGCCGCCGCGGTGCGCGCGGCGGGGTGGGAAATCGCCCATGACGGGATGGAGCTGAAACTGTGACGGAACTCCTGAATGCGGCCGGGCTGGAGGCGGCGTTGCGCGATATCGGCGCGCGGCACTACCATAATCTGCACCCCTTCCATCGCCTGCTGCATTCCGGCGCGTTGAACCAAGCGCAGGTACAGGCCTGGGCGCTCAACCGCTATTATTACCAGAGCCGTATTCCGCAGAAGGACGCCATCATCGTCTCGCGCCTGCCGGACGCCGCATCGCGTAAAATCTGGCGCCAGCGTTTGATGGATCATGATGGTGATGACACGGATGCGGGCGGCATAGCGCGCTGGCTGCGGCTTGCCACCGGCGTCGGGCTGGAGGCGGGTTACGTGGCGGCGGCGGCGGGCATATTACCGGCGACGCGCTTTGCCGTGGATGCCTATGTGCATTTCGTGCGCGATAATACCCTGCTCGAAGCCGTGGCCTCATCGCTCACCGAAATGTTTTCGCCGGTCATCATCGCCGAACGTGTAGCCGGCATGCTGGCGCATTACGATTTCGTCTCGCGCGATACGCTAAGCTATTTCAATGCGCGCATGCACCAGGCGCCGCGCGATGCCGATTATGCGCTGGATTATGTCAAGACCCATGCCCGCACCGTGGCGGAACAGCAAAGCGTGCTGGAGGCCTTGCGCTTCAAATGCGATGTACTCTGGGCGCAGCTCGATGCGCTGTACGGCGCCTATGTCGCCCCGGGGCATATTCCGCATGGCGCCTTCCTCTCGGATGCCGCAGCGTGATCGTCAACCCCGCCTGCATGCCGGTGCTGCGCCGCGGGGTGCGCCGCCGGTTCGATGCGACACGCGGCCAGAACGTGCTGCTCTGCCCCGAACGTGTGATCATGCTCGATGACATAGCCGATGCGATCACGCAATTATGCGACGGGCGCAATTCCGTGGCCGAAATATCCCGCATACTGGCCGTCCGCTTCGCGGCGGATGCGGCCGTGGTGGAAGCCGATGTTCTGGGTTTTGTTCAGGAGCTTGTGGATAAGGGGCTGGTGGCAACATGACCCCCCCTGCCCCACCGCTGGCGATGATCGCCGAGCTGACGCATCGCTGCCCGCTGCAATGCCCGTATTGCTCCAACCCGCTCGCCTTGGTGAAAGCGGCCGGGGAGCGCGATACCGCGTTCTGGACGGCACTGATCACCGAGGCGGCGCAGCTCGGGATTTTGCAGGTTCATTTCACCGGCGGCGAGCCTGTATTGCGGCCCGATCTGGCGGCGCTGATCGCCCATGCTACAGCGCTGGGTGTCTATGCCAATCTCATAACCTCCGCCGTTCTTCTGGATGAAACAAAATTGCGTAGCCTGGAACAGGCCGGGCTCGCCCATGTCCAGATCAGCATCCAGGGCGCCGATGCCGCCGCCGCCGACAGCATCGGCCATTACCCCGACGGGCACGAAAAAAAGCTGGCGGCCGCCCGGATGGTGACGGCGCTTGGCATGTCGCTCACCATCAATGCCGTGGTGCACCGGCAGAATCTGGCGCAGCTGCCGGCGATGATCGAGCTTGCGGCGACGCTGGGGGCGGACCGGCTGGAGATCGCGCATGTGCAGTACCATGGCTGGGCGCAGCACAACCGCGCAGCACTTATGCCTGGGGAGGCGCAACTGCGCGAGGCCGATGCGGTGGTGGCGCAAGCCCAGGCGCAGCTGCGCGGCAAAATGCTCATCGACTATGTAATCCCGGATTATTACGCTGACACGCCGAAAACCTGCATGGGCGGCTGGGGGCAGAAGCTGCTGCTCGTAACGCCCGAGGGCCGGGTGCTGCCATGCCACGCCGCCGAGACCATTCCGGGGCTGACATTCGAGCATGCCGGCGAGCGCCCGTTGCGCGACATATGGCAATCCGGCCCGGGCTTTGCCGCGTTCCGGGGCACCGCCTGGATGCGCGACCCTTGCGCCTCCTGCGCCCTCAAGGGGGTCGATTTCGGCGGCTGCCGCTGCCAGGCGCTGGCCCTGGCGGGCGATGCGCGGGAGACCGACCCTGCCTGCCAATACGCGCCCGGCCATGCCCGGATGCGCGCGCTGGCAGAAGCGGAAGCCGCCAACGCGGCCGAGGCATTCGAGTACCGCCGTTATGCGCCGCCCCAGCGCTAAAGCCGGCGCGTTCACCGCCGCCTTACTGCTGGGCCAGGCCGCCGCCGCGCAGGTTCCCGCCGATGTCATCATCGTCACGCCGCTTTCCCATGCCACGCTGAACCAGCAGAACTTCCCGCATCCGGTGCAGGCCATCACGGCGCATGACATTTCCGCCCAGGGTGCCGCGAATATGACGCAGGCCCTGGCGCAGCGCGCCACCGGGGTCAACCTCGTCAACAGCCAAGCCAACCCTTATCAGCCGACCATTCTCTATCATGGCTTCGAGATCTCGCCGATTCAGGGAACGCCGGCCGGGCTGAGCGTTTATGTCGATGGCGCAAGGTTCAACACCCCGTTCGGCGATCTCGCGATCTGGAGCCTGCTGCCCGCCAAGGCGATCAACACGCTCAGCATCGAGGATGGCAACCCGGTATTCGGGCTGAACGCGCTGGGCGGCGCCATAAATGTGCGAATGAAAACCGGCTTCGACAGTGCCGGCGGCGAGGCCGAACTATCGGGCGGCGCGTTCGGCAAAATCGAGGGCAATCTTGAATACGGGCGGCAAGCGGGCAATACCGCGCTTTATGTGGATCTGGGCGAGACGCATGAGGCAGGCTGGCGCGCGGCGCAGTCTTCCGACATCCAGAATTTCTATGGCGATATCGGCTGGCGCGGCCCGAATGCCGAGCTGCACTTCAACGCGACTCTTGCCAATTCGCAGTTGAACGGTCCGGGCACGGTGCCGGTGCAACTGCTCGCCGCCGATGCCGCCGCGCAGTTTACCGGGCCCAACCGCATAGCCGATAAATACGCCAAATTCAGCGGCAATTTCGCGTACCGGCTGAGCCCCGCCACCGCCATGCAGGCCGTGCTGTATTACGATAACCTGCGCGAGACCCTGGCCAACGGCAACGGGCCGAACGACTTGCCCTGCGGCGCCGGAGCGGCTTATGGGTATCTGTGCCAGAATGGCGGCATGGGCGCGCCCAGCACCACGCGCGGCGGCGGGCTGATCCCGGATTTCGCGCCCGGCGCCAATGCCGCAGGCTATTACGCCTATTCGCAGCTCAACCTCAACACCACCAACACGAACGGCTATGGCGGCACAGTCCAGCTTACCAACGACACGCCGCTTGCCGGCCTCGCCAACCATTTCGCTACCGGCTTGAGCTATGATGCCGGCTTCACGAATTACGATGCCGCGGGCTATATCGGCGGCATCACCGCCGCGCGGAACTTCACCACGCCGCCCGGCATCCCTGATCCGGGTTACATATTGGATGAGCCTGGCACGGTTCCGACCGGCGTGGTCATCCGCAACGCCTATTACGGCGCCTATGTCACCGACACGCTGAACA
>JAKBAV010000100.1 GCA_021826225.1 Pseudomonadota bacterium
CGAGAAAGGCCGGGATGACCACGTAGATGATCAGCGTGTTCGGATAGGGGCCCGGAATTGAGGTGACGTTGGCGTTGACCGCCGCCGCGAAGTCCAGCATGGCGCGAAAAAAATACACGCCCCCGGCGATGATGGCCGCCACCATGAGCCCGAGAATGGTGGCGGCGCGGCGCGGGTTTTGTGTGATGCCGGAAGCAGGACCGGAATCGGGGCTGGGAGCGGAAAAATACCGGTCCCAGCCTTGTGCGGCGGTGTGGGCGCGAAGCCTTTGGGCGAGCTGGTCCAGGCGCATCATGCCATCCTCAAATACGCCCGCTCAGTGCCGCATTCGCGTCCGTTTCGCAATCAGTAATATCACATGGGGCTGACGCCCCTTGGATCAGAACTCGTCCCAGCCGTCATCCTGTCCGGGGATGGGTGAAGCGGTGGTCAGAGCGGGGGCGCGCGGCTTGGTGGTGCCGGTGGGCGCATGCACGGGAATGCGGCCGCTGGGTTTGGCCGGGCTGGCGGGTGCCGCGCGGCGCGGGCTGTGCCGCGGTGGCGGCACGGAATCGGAATGATCCATTCCCTGGCCCAGCTCGAACTGGCCGATCAACCGGCCAAGCTCAGCGGCTTCGTTGGCCAGAGAGTGGCTGGCAGCGGTGGTCTGTTCCACCATGGCGGCGTTCTGCTGGGTCACTTGGTCCATCTGGTTGACGGCGGTATTCACCTCGTTCAGCCCGGTCGCCTGCTCGGTGGCGGAGGCGGCGATATCGGCGATCAGCGTGTTCAGCCGCGTCACCTGGCCGACGATGCGGTTCAATGCCGTGCCGGTTTCATCCACCAGCTTCACGCCGCTTTCCACCTGCAGGCGCGAGGCGGAGATGAGTGCCTTGATCTCCTTGGCGGCATCGGCCGAACGTTGGGCGAGGGCGCGCACTTCCGTGGCGACCACGGCGAAACCGCGCCCCGCATCGCCCGCGCGCGCGGCCTCGACCCCGGCATTGAGCGCCAGCAGATTGGTCTGGAAGGCGATCTCGTCGATCACGCCGATGATGTTGCTGATCTCCTTGGAGGAACTGTCAATGCTCGACATGGCCTGCACGGTTTCCCGCACCACCGCGCCGGAATGTTCGGCATCGGCCTTGCTCTCGGTGGCCACCTTGCGCGCTTCGCCGGCGCCCTCTGCGGTTTTACGCACGGTTGCGGTAATCTCGTCGAGCGCGGCGGCGGTTTCCTCCAGGCTGGCGGCCTGCTGCTCGGTGCGGCGAGAGAGATCATCGGAGGCGGTGGTGATCTCGCTGGCGCCGGAGCGCACATTGCGGGTACTGGCGGCGATGGCGGTAAGGGTGGTCTGCATCGTGTCCAGCGCCGCGTTGAAATCGGTTTTCAGCGACTGATAGGTGGCGGCGACATTCTGCGTGAGCCGCGCGGTGAGATTGCCCTTGGCCACGGCGGACAAGGCCATGGCCAGACCATCGACCACGAGCTGCTGGTCGCGGCCGGCAGACTCGAAGGCTGCCTCGCTGGCCCGGAGCTTCTCGTCCAGCTCCTTCTGGAACTGCGCCGCGGCGGCTTCCAGTTTCTGCCGTTCCAGGCCATTCTCCTTGAACACCTGCACGGCGGCGGCCATGGCGCCCAGCTCGTCCCTACGGCCAATGCCGGGGATTTCGGCATTCATGTTCTGTTGCGAGAGCTTGCGCATCGTATTGGTCATGTGGCGTATGGGTGTAGCCACGCTCCGCACGATGAGTGAACCGACCGCGAGCGTGCCGGCCGCCAGGAGCGCGAGGATGCCGGCGATCCAGATGACGCTCTGTCTGCTGGCCCGCTGCGCGTCCTTGGTCAGGATGTCGGTCTGCACCGTCTGATAAGCAAAATCATCGGCCACCGCCTGATCGAATGACGCAAGCTGGGTCTTCAGGTCGCCGGTCAGCAGGCTGGCCGCGCCGGCATGGTTGCCATCGGTATCATAGGCGGCCATCTGCGCGGCATCCGCCTGGATGCTGGCGAAAACGGTTTTCAGGGTGTTGCCGTCATCGGTTTCACGGCCTGGATCCATGGTTGGTTGATAGATGGCCCAGGCGGTGGCGAAATCCTGGGTGGTGCTGGCTTCGGCTGCCAGAATGGGCGCCTGCGGGTCCGCCGGCGATGCCGAGGTGCCGCTCTGGCCCGGCATGGCGGCGATATGCGCTTCCTCCGCGAGCTGGATCATCTCATGCGCGTCCCGGGCCATGCTGCCCAGTGGTAGTGCGGCGGTGACATTCTGGGAAAGCGCGATGGCCCGGGAATTGATGAATTCCACGCGCGAAATGGCGAACACGCCAAGCAGGGTGGTGAGAAGCAAGATTACTGAAAATGCCGTTAAAACCTTGTTGCGGATAGAAAGATCCGTAAAAAAATCCATTGCAATGCTCCGTCCCTGTTGATCCCGCGCCGGTATGATCGAATGGGGATGGCAGATCGCATATCGATCTTAAGAAACGCTGAAGTCCGGTACGTGAAGTCCGGTGACGTTCAGTCCAGAACGGCCAGAATCGCCTGCGCGGCAGCGTCTGATGGCGCGCCTTCCGGGGCGCGCAGGCTGGCCAACGCGGCGGTGAAGCCGGCGCGCTGGGCGGCGGCCTGGTCCGGCGCGCGCAGCAAAGCGAGCAGGGTGGCGGCGAGGATGTCCGGGCGGCACTGCTCCTGGAGCAATTCCGGTACCAAAGCTTTGCCGCAGAGCAGGTTGATCATCGCCACATGCGGCACTTTGATGAGGCGGCGGCCGAGAAAGCCGGAGATCGGGTTGACGCGATAGGTCACCGCCATCGGCACCCCGGCCATGGCCAGTTCCAGCGTCGAGGTGCCGGATTTGGTGAGTGCGGCATGGGCGGCGGCAAAGGCATCGTAGCGCTCGGAAACGCCGCGGATGATGATGGGGCGCACGGCCCAGTCCGCGGTTTGCGCTGCCACTGAATCCGCAATGCCAGGTGCCGCGGCGAGCACGGGGACGAGTTTTTTCTCCTCGGCGCTCAGCAAAGCGAGGGTCTGGCGGAAAACCGGCAAGAGGCGTTTGGTTTCGGTTACGCGTGAGCCCGGCATGAGCATGATGGGCACGGCATCCGGCGCGATGTTATGGCGGGCGCGAAAGGCGTTGGCATCGCCTTTGTCAGCACCGGATTCCAGAACGGGATGGCCGGTGAAGACCGGATGCAGCCCGTGCGGGGCAAAAAATTCCGGCTCAAAGGGGAGGAGACAAAGCAGCTCGTCCCACAGCCCTGGAAAATGTTTTACCCGCTCCTGGCGCCAGGCCCAGACCTGGGGGGCCACGTAATGCACGCGCTTCGGCCCGCCGGGGCCGATGGCCTTGAGTACCCGTAGTGTAAAGCCTGGGCTGTCGATGGTGACGAGAATATCCGGCTTTTGTGCGCGGATCGCGGCGATGGTCTGGGTGAGCCGGCGTTGTAGCGGCAAAAGCCTGGGTAAAATTTCTGCCAGGCCCATATGCGATAGCTCCTGCATGGGGAACAGGGAGGAAAAACCCGCTTCCGCCATGCGCGCGCCGCCAATGCCGGTGAAGTTGATGGCGGGGTCCAGGCGGTGCAGCGCCGTCATCAGCCGGTGGCCGAGAACGTCGCCGCTGGCCTCGCCGGCTATGACGAAGATGTTTGTCACACGACCTCCGCTTAACTCAGCCCGACCACGGCGCAGGGCGGGATTTTCATATCCCAGTCGCGGTTATTCAGCACATTTCCCTGGGCGCGCACAGAGTCGATAGCGGCGAAGTCGATGCTGGCGAAAATCAGACCGGGCTCATTCAACGGCCCGGCGGCGGCGACTCCATCATCCGGGAAGCCCGCATCGCACGGGGTGAACAGGGCGGCATGGCCGATATTGATGTCAATCGCGCCGGACCAGGCGGCGTTGCCGACGAGCGGCGCGACCGCCGTGTAGCACTGGTTCTCGATGGCGCGGGCGCGGGCGGAAAAACGCACGCGGTTGAAGCCGGCGGCGGTGGCGGTGCAACTGGGAATGAGGATGAGCTTCGCCCCGGCCGTGACCTGGGTGCGGACATGCAGCGGGAATTCGGAATCGTAGCAGATGGAAACGCCGATGTGCCCCAATTCGGTATCGAACACTACAGGGGCGTTACCGGCGCTGATGCCCCATTCCTCGGCCTCGAAACGGGTCATGGCCTGTTTGTCCTGATAGGCCACGGCGCCGGACGGGGCGATGAAGGGGGCGCGGTTGAGAATGCGCCCGTTCGCGCGCATCGGGACCGATCCGGCCAGGATGTGGAGCCCATGGCGGCGGGCGACATCTGCCAGCGCGGCGATCAGCTCGTCCGCACGGTCCACCACATACGCCAGCTCGGCCGCCATATCAGGGGCCTTTATGGCGGCGCCGGCCAGCACCATGGCCAGGTATTCGGGCAGAAGCAGGAGATCTGCCCCCTGGAGCCCGGCCTCGGCGGCCAGGCGCTCGATGCGGGCGATGAAGAATTTGAAATTGCCGGGCGGGGCGACACCGCAGGAAGCGATGGCGAGCTTCACAGCGCTTTTGTCCAGAACATCAGCGTCTTCGGGGTCTGCGCGGATTCGCCGATGTCGCGCCAGGACATCGTGCAGACCAGGTCTGGCCTGGGACGGTAGCCGCGATGGTGCCAGAACGCGTCCAGCGGCACGTAGTTTTTGGGACGGAGCGGGTGGTTGGCGGGGCGCTGCACGGCGCAGAAGGCGGTCATCGCATAGCCCGCCGCCTGGGCCTCCCGGGCCGCGAAAAACTCGACGCCGATGCCGCGCCCGCGATAGGCGGATTCGAGCACCGATTCCCCGAAATAGAAGATGAGCGAGACATCCATGCCCGCCGCATGGAAAGGTTGCTGCACGCTCGCCGTCTCGGCGGCCAGGGGCAGGCATGTGGATACGCCGACGATTCGCGCGCCGTCGCGCGCGACGATGATCGCGGCGCCCAGTGTATCGGCGTAGACGCGCAGATAATTCTGCTCGTCGGCGATGTCGCCGTTATAGAGATAGGGAAAGTCGCGAAACACTTCGACCCGGAGCCGGGCGAGGTCGGGCAGGAGCGGCGCGATGGCCGCTCCTGTGCAGGTCTCGACCTTAATGCGCGGCGACCAGCGGGGCGGCGCTGGCGATGAAGTCGCGCAAGGCGAGTTGCTTGGCGGCGAGGCTCAAGCCCGCCTCATGCGCCACAACCGGGCAATAGGCCGCGACCAGCGTGTTGGTCAGGTCGGCATCGCTGATGCTCGAATTGCCGGCGCGGACCGCTTCGATAAGCGCGCGGGTACGGTTGGGCAAGGTGCCCGTGGTGGCGCCCTGGTAGATGTTCAGCAGCCCGTTGCCGGGATCGGCCACGCTACTCACGCCGCCGGCGCCGGAAACATGCGGGCAGCCCAGCGCATCGGAGGCTTCATCACCGCCTGGCGGCACCACGGCGATGCCGCGCAGCTCTTTTACCTGGGCTGTGGTGGCATCCGCCGTGCCTTGGTTGCCCCAGGCGGTGCGTACGTAATTGGCTACATCGGCGATCTGCTGGTCGGAAAGCTGGGTGGCGAAGCTCGGCATGGCTGGGCCGTTATCCCAGGAATCCAGACCGCTCAGCACCGCGCCGATGACATTGGTGGGCACGGCGGCGGTGACCGAGTCGTTGCCAGCGAGGTTTGGTACCAGCTGGGGCTTCATGCCCCCGCCGGTCTGGCCATGGCAGCCGGCGCAGTTGGCGGCATATATCGTAGCACCATTGGCGGCTGAGGCGGCGCCATCCGGCACTGCCGGGGTGGGCGGGGTGTGCTGCGGCGTGGTCGCGGTTTGCAGGTAGGTGGCGATGTCGACAGCATCCGACACGGGGATGAGGCTGGTGGAATGGTCGGTCATGTCGCCCATGGGACCATAGGGGGAGCCTTTGTTGAGATTGCCGTCATCATGCAGATAGGCCACGAGGTCCGCCTGGCTCCAGCCGCCGACGCCATAGGTTTTGTCGGAGGAGATGTTCGGTGCGTAATAGGCATCGATGGGAGAGCCCGCGAGCCAGGCGCCGGTTTCCATCGCGGAAAGGATGTTGCGCGGCGTATGGCACTCGGCGCAATGACCAAGCGCTTCAGTGAGATAGGCACCGTTCTTCATGTGTTCATCCCAGTTTGCGGCCATTTTCATGGGGCCTGACCGGAAGAATAATATGCGCCAGCCCAGCAGCACGGGGCGCTGGTTGAACGGGAAGTTCAGCGAGGAGGGGGTGGGGGTCTGGGCAACCGGGGCGAGCGAGAAGAGATAGGCCTTGATGGCCATCACATCCGGGCGCGAAAGCTTGGTGTACGAGGTGTACGGCATGCCGGGATAGAGAAATTTGGGGAAGATCAGCCAGCTGCGGCCCGGCGCCGTGCCGTAATGCAGGGCGTTATAGAAGTCGTTATCCGACCATCCGCCAATGCCGGTTTTGACATCCGGGGTGATGTTGGGGGTGGCGAGGCCGCCGAAAGGGGTGTTCATGACCAGCCCGCCGGTGAAGGGGGCATGGTTGGGGCCGGTATGACAGGGCTCGCAATCGGCCGCGGTGACCAGATATTTGCCGCGCGCGATGAGGGCGGTCTGATCGGTAGGGGCGGTGAGCGATGCGGCGGGGTAGTTGGCACTGTCATCGGCCGTGGCCATGCGGCCGAGGGCCAGAACCGAGAGGCTCAGGAGCAAGGCACCCGTGGCCAGCATCGCTCCATGGCGGCGGAAAATTTTCGTGGCGAGCGACATGAACAACCCCTGACGTATTTTTGCTGTCCCCTTTTCGCGAAAAAGCCGGAACGTATCAAGTGCGCGAGTTCAGCGTCCGTACAGACGCTCCGGATCGACCAGCGGTTTGGCGATTTCCACCCATTCGCCATCCCGGGCGGCGAGATAGAAACAGTTGCGGCGGCCGGTATGGCAGGCGACACCCTGCTGCTCGACGAGAAGCAGCAGCGTGTCGGCATCGCAGTCCAGGCGCATTTCCACGAGTTTCTGCCGCTGGCCGGAGGTTTCGCCCTTGCGCCATAATTTGCCGCGCGAGCGGGAGAAATAGCAGACCTGGCCGGTCGCGAGCGTTTCGGCGATGGCGTCGGCGTTCATCCAGGCGAGCATCAATACCTCGCCGGT
>JAKBAV010000101.1 GCA_021826225.1 Pseudomonadota bacterium
CCCAGGGCCGCGCCGGCGGCCGCACCGATCAACGTGCCCGCCGCCGCCGTGGCGGCTGAATTCTGCTGTGAAGTCTGCGCCACCTGCCCGGCATCGGGCATCTTGCTCTGCGCGTAATCCCGGCACGTGGCGTCATCCTGCTGAAACTGCGAAAAACTCCTGCCCTGGCCCGGCATGGCCACGACCGAAGGGCCGCTCGGCGGCGCCACGGTGCAGGCCCCCAGAGTCAGCAAGGGCAGCAAACCAAGGGTCAGATATTTTCTCGACATGGTAACTCCTGCACGCGTGCGGCGTGCCCTGTTGTCCCGCTACGATGTAGTTCCGCTACGATGTAGTCACCACCCGGCCAGGCCGCAACGCGTGGCATGGGCAGTTTACATTTCGTATCGAAAACTCCCTAGCGCGAAATTGCGGCAAAATCGGGCCGGCGTTACGCTTGGCCCGCGAAAAACTCTTTCACCTTGGCGAAGAAGCCCTCATGCTCCGGGCTTCCCGTTTCATGCCCGGCCGATTCGCGCTCGAATTCCTCAAGCAACTCGCGTTGCCGTTTGGTCAGATTCTGCGGTGTCTCCACCGCGACCTGAATATACATATCGCCGCGCTGCGTGCTCCGCAGCACGGAAAACCCCTTGCCGCGCAGCCGGAACTGATCGCCCGATTGCGTGCCCGCCGGTATTTTCACGCGGGAGGCCGAGCCATCGATGGTCGGCACCTCGATCTCGCCGCCCAGCGCCGACTGGGTCATGCGCAGCGGCACGCGGCAGAAGATATTCGCGCCATCGCGCTGGAAAATTTCATGTGCGCGCACGCCGACATGCACATATAGGTCGCCCGGCGCGGCACCGCGCAACCCGGCCTCGCCCTCGCCGGATAGCCTGATGCGCGTGCCATCCTCAACCCCGGCCGGGATCTGCACGGCCAGGGTCTTCTCCCGCGCCACGGTGCCCGCACCCGCACATATCCGGCAGGGGTTACGCACCACGCGGCCCGCGCCGCCGCAGGTTGGGCAGGTGCGCTCAACCAGGAAGAAGCCCTGCTGGGCCCGCACGCGGCCGGCGCCATTGCACGTGCCGCAGGTATCGGAACCAGCACCCTTATCCGCCGAGCCGCTGCCGGCGCAGGCATCGCAGGTCATCCGGGTCGCCACGCGCACGCTGGCCTTGGTGCCGGTGAACGCCTCTTTCAGATCGATCTCGACGCTGGCCTTGATGTCACTGCCGCTCTGCGCGCCGCCACCGCCGCCGCGCCGCGTCTGGCCGAACATCTGCTCGAAAATATCGCCGAGCCCGCCCTCGAAGCCGAACCCTCCGCCAGCGCCACCACCACCGCCGCCATTCTCGAAGGCGGCATGGCCGAACCGGTCATAGGCGGAGCGCTTCTGATCGTCCTTCAGAACGTCATAGGCTTCGTTGATCTCCTTGAATTTGGCCTCGGCCACGGCATCGCCCGGATTGCGGTCGGGGTGATACTGCATCGCCAGCTTGCGATACGCCTTCTTCATTTCCTCGGCATTGGCGCCGCGTTGGACGCCAAGCGTGGCATAATAATCCTGTTTAGCCATGGCGGCGCTATGTTCCTTGTGCATAAGGCGATGTGCATACGACAACGCGAAAATCCCGGAGCGAGCCCCGGGATTTCCAAGAATCAATTACTAACCCGCTGTCAAGCGGAATTGTCTCAGGCCACGCGGCATCAGGCGCCTTTGGTCTTGTCGTCGACATCCTCGAAATCGGCGTCCACGACCTTCTCATCGGCCGGGCCGGCCTCAGCCCCGGCCGGGCCGGCGGCGGCTTCCGCCTTGTACATGGCCTCGCCGATCTTCATGGCGACCTGGGTGAGCTTGTCAGATGCCGCCTTCACCACCGCCACATCGCCGCCTTCCAGCGCGCTGCGGGCTTCGGCAATGGCCGCTTCGGCATCCGCCTTGTCAGCCGGGGCCACCTTGCCCTCGCCATCCTTCAGAGTCTTCTCAAGCTGGTTGATCAGACCCTCGGCATGGTTGCGGGTTTCCACCGCCTCGCGCCGCACCTTGTCGGCCGCCGCGTTTTCCTCGGCATCGCGCACCATGCGCTCGATATCAGCCTCGGACAGACCGCCCGAGGCCTGGATGCGGATCTGCGTCTCCTTGCCGGTGGCCTTGTCCTTCGCCTGCACGGCGACGATGCCGTTGGCGTCGATATCAAAGGTCACCTCAATCTGCGGCACGCCGCGGGGGGCCGCCGGAATACCGGACAGATCGAAATTGCCGAGCAGCTTGTTATCCGCCGCCATTTCGCGCTCACCCTGGAACACTTTGATGGTCACAGCGGTCTGCCCGTCATCGGCGGTGGAAAAAGTCTGGCTCTTCTTGGTCGGGATGGTGGTGTTACGGTCGATCAACCGCGTGAACACGCCGCCGAGGGTTTCAATACCCAAGGAGAGCGGGGTGACGTCGAGGAGCAAAACATCCTTCACGTCACCGCGCAGCACGGCGCCCTGAATCGCGGCACCGATGGCGACGACCTCATCCGGGTTGACGTTACGGGCCGGTTCCTTGCCGAAGAAGGCCTTCACCGCTTCGATCACTTTCGGCATGCGGGTCATGCCGCCGACCAGGATCACCTCGTTGATCTCGCCCGCCGTCACGCCGGCATCCTTCAGCGCCGCGCGGCACGGGCCGAGCGTCCGCTCGATCAGATCCTCAACCAGGCTTTCCAGCTTGGCGCGGGTCAGCTTCAGCACGAGATGCTTCGGCCCGGAGGCGTCGGCGGTGATGAATGGCAGGTTGATCTCGGTCTCTTTCGACGAGGATAGCTCGATCTTCGCCTTCTCGGCGGCTTCCTTCAGCCGCTGCAGCGCCAGCTTGTCCTTGCGCAGGTCGATGCCCTGATCCTTCTTGAACTCATCGGCCAGGTAATCGATCACGCGCGCGTCGAAATCCTCACCGCCGAGGAAGGTGTCGCCATTGGTGGATTTCACCTCGAACACGCCATCGCCCAGTTCGAGCACGGACACGTCGAACGTGCCGCCACCCAGATCATACACGGCGATGGTGCCGGCATTCTTCTTGTCCATGCCGTAGGCAAGGGCGGCCGCCGTCGGCTCGTTGATGATACGCAGCACTTCCAGCCCCGCGATCTTGCCGGCATCCTTGGTCGCCTGGCGCTGGGCATCGTTGAAATAGGCCGGCACGGTAATCACCGCCTGCGTCACCGTCTCGCCGAGATACGCCTCGGCGGTTTCCTTCATCTTGGTCAGAATATAGGAGCTGATCTGGCTCGGCGAATATTTCTGCCCCTTGGCCTCAACCCAGGCATCGCCATTATCGCCGCGCGCGATGGTGTAGGAGACCAGCGCCTTATCCTTGGTCACGGTCGGGTCTTCATAACGGCGGCCAATGAGGCGCTTCACGGCGAAAAGCGTATTGGCCGGGTTGGTCACGGCCTGGCGCTTGGCGCTCTGGCCGACGAGACGCTCGCCGGAATCGGAAAATGCCACCATCGAAGGGGTAGTGCGCGCGCCTTCCGCGTTCTCGATGACTTTTACATCCTTGCCTTCCATGACGGCGACACAGGAATTAGTGGTACCGAGATCGATACCGATGACTTTACTCATATATTTCGCTCCTATTTAGCGGCCCGCGCCAGCCCGAAGCACCGGAGCGGTCCCTTGACGATGCCCAATATCTAGTCAATGGCGCGGCTGGGCACAAGAGGATTTTGCCCGGCATTCCGTGCAATGCACCTCGCCGCGCGCGGCCCAGCCGTTCAGGCCGCCATCAGGCCGAAAGCGCCTCCGGCCGCTATTAAGCTGAGAGCGCCTCCGGCGCGGTGCGCGCCCGTTTGGTGATCAGCTTGTTCAGCGCATGCACATAGGCGCGCACGGCGGCGACGATGGTATCGGTATCCGCGCCCTGGCCATCGACCATCTTGCCGTCCTCCTGCAGCCGCACGGTGCAGCGCGCCTGGGCATCGGTGCCCTCGGTCACCGCGCCCACGGAAAACAGCAGCAATGCCGCGCCATGCGGGAAAATAGCGTGAATCGCGTTGAAGGCCGCATCGACAGGCCCGTCGCCCTGGCAGTCGGCGGTATGGGGCACGCCATCCACCTCCAGCTCCAGCACCGCGCGCGGCTTCGCCTTGGAACCCGCCCATACTTCCAGGCCAACGAATTTGATCACCTGATGGTCGCGCACCACCTCGTCATCGACCAGCGCCACGATATCTTCATCGTAGACGATCTTCTTGCGGTCGGCCAAATCCTTGAACCTGCGGAACGCATCGTTCAGCGCGTTATCGCCGACATCGCCATAGCCCAGCGCGTTCAGCTTGTCGCGGAACGCGGCGCGGCCGGAATGCTTGCCCATCACCAGCGAGGTTTTCTGCCAGCCGACGCTTTCAGGTGTCATGATCTCATAGGTCGCGGCATTTTTCAGCATGCCGTCCTGGTGGATGCCGGATTCATGCGCGAAGGCGTTGCGCCCGACGATCGCCTTGTTCGGCTGCACATCGAAGCCGGTAATGCTCGCCAGCAACTTGCTCGTCCGCAAAATCCGTGTCGTCTCGATATTATGGGTGAACGGGTTGGCATCCGGCCGTGTGCGGATCGCCATCACGATCTCCTCCAGCGCCGCATTCCCCGCCCGCTCGCCAATACCGTTGATGGTACACTCGATCTGCCGCGCCCCGGCGCGCACCGCGGCCAGCGTATTGGCCACACCCAGCCCCAGATCATTATGGCAATGCGCGGACAGGATGATCTTATCCGCCCCCGGCACATTCTCCCGCACCTGGCTGAAAATCCGCACCATATCCTCCGGCACGGCATAGCCGACAGTGTCCGGAATATTGATCGTCGTTGCCCCGGCTTTGATGGCCGCCTCGACGCAGCGGAACAGAAACTCGATATCCGTGCGCGTGCCATCCTCGGCCGACCATTCCACGTCATCGGTGAATTTCCGGGCCAGCGTCACCGAAGAGGTCACCGCCTCCAGCACGGTCTGCGGCTCCATGCGCAGCTTATATTTCATATGCAGCGGACTGGTGCTGATGAAGGTATGGATACGCTTGCGCTCGGCCGGTTGAATCGCCTCACCCGCACGCGTGATATCGTTGACGGAAGACCGCGCCAGCCCAGTGATCACCATGCCCCTGGTCTCCCGCGCAATGCGGTTCACCGCCTCAAAATCCCCCGGGCTCGCCGCCGGGAACCCGGCCTCCAGCACATCGACGCCCAAAGCCGCCAGCGCTTCCGCCATTCGCACCTTCTCGTCGATATTCATCGAAAATCCCGGCGACTGCTCGCCATCACGCAAGGTGGTATCGAAGATGATGACGCGGGAGGGCTCCATCGCGCCGAAATTAGGGTGGTTCATGGTCATTTTTCTGCTCCGTATATCGCTAATGCCGTTGGTCGGTGGAGGCATTCCCCTGAGCGGCGGCGCGATGTTTACGCGCGTAAGGCCTTATCGCTCAGGGGCGGATAAGTCGAAGGAGCAGCCCGGCAAGGGTGGGGGCAGAGGCCATGCCCTGAAATACGGGGTATTCGGCCACAATGCAAGATGTTGGCCGTTGGGGCGAGGAGTTGGTCTGAGGAGTGGTGAGCTGCGCGTCGCAACAACTTCTTACAGGGGTGAGCAGGGCAGGGGCGTCAAAGCCCGACCTTCCCCATCGCCAGAAACTTATCCCGCCGCTTCGCCTTCAAGGCCTCCGGTGCCAGCCCGCGCAGTGCCTGGAGCTGGCGCTCCACCGCATCGCCCAGCGCCGTCAGCGCTTCCGCTGGCCCGCGATGCGCGCCACCCAGCGGCTCCGCCACGATCTCATCAATCAGCCCGAGCTTCTTCAAATCCTGCGCGGTTATCCGCATCGCCTCGGCCGCCACCGGCGCCTGCGCCGCGTCACGCCATAAAATCGAGGCGCAGCCCTCCGGCGAAATCACCGAATAGATCGCATGCTCATACATCAGCACCGCATTGCCCGCCGCCAGCGCAATCGCCCCGCCCGAGCCGCCCTCGCCGATAATGGTGGCCACCAGCGGCACTGGCGCGGACAGGCAGGCCTCTATCCCGCGCGCGATCGCCTCCGCCTGGCCCCGCGCCTCGGCCTCGATGCCCGGAAACGCACCCGATGTGTCGACAAAGGTCAGGATCGGCATGTTGAACCGCCCGGCCAGCTCCATCAGGCGCTTGGCCTTGCGGTAGCCCTCGGGTTTCGCCATGCCGAAATTATGCTTTATCCGCGTCTCGGTATCGTTACCCTTCTCGGTGCCGATCACCATGACCGCCGTGCCGCGGAACATCCCCATGCCCCCGACCACCGCCGCATCATCGGCAAACGCCCGGTCGCCGGCCATCGGCACGAAATCCTCGATGAGCGCCTTGATCACGCCGAGCGCCTTCGGCCGCTCGGCATGGCGCGCCACCTGGGTTTTCTGCCAGGGCGTCAGCCGGCCATAAATGGTCCGCAACTGGCCGTCCGCCTTGGCGGAAAGCCGCGCCACCTCCTCGGCGATGCTCAGCTCGCCGGGCGCGGTCATCAGCCGCAGCTCCTCGATCTTGGCTTCAAGCTCGGCGACGGGTTTTTCGAAATCAAGGTATTGGCGCATGGGCTTGGGCCTTTAGCACATATCCCGGCTTAGGAAAGCCAGCCGCCTATTGCCCGGTTTTGTCCCAGGGGGCGTTGCCCAGGTTCACCTGCTTCGGCGTCGTGTTGGCGCCGCTGAGCGCCCCCACCCCGGCGCCGATCCCAGCCCCCACCACCACGCCGATCGGCCCGCCGATCAGCCCGATCACCGCGCCCGTGGCGGCACCGCCCGCGGCCGTGCCCGAAGTCCGCCCGGTACCCGCGCCGCATCCGGTCAGCATCAGGGCCAGTCCCAGGGTCAGAATTCCACGCCGCATCATCGCATCCTCCAAAATCTTCCCCCCTTCTCCCAAACACGGCCCGCGCCGGGCAAGATGTTTCGGGGCATTCTCCTGGTGCGCGCCGCTTGGCGAAATC
>JAKBAV010000017.1 GCA_021826225.1 Pseudomonadota bacterium
ACCCGCGGCTATGGCGGCCGCCTCGCCGGCCCTGTACTGGTCGATCGCGGCCTGCACGAGGCCGCCGATGTCGGCGATGAAGCCATGCTGCTCGCAGCCGTCGCCCCCACCGTGCTGGCGCATGACCGTGCCGCCGGCGGCCGCCTGGCCCTGGCGGAAGGTGCCAGCGCCATCGTGATGGATGACGGACTGCAAAACCCCGCCCTCACAAAAACCATGTCGCTCCTGGTCATCGATGGCGGTTACGGCTTCGGCAACGGCTATCTGCTCCCCGCCGGCCCCTTGCGCGAGCCGGTGAAGGCCGCCGCATCACGCTGCAACGCCGCCGTGCTCATCGGTGCGGATGAGACCGGGGCCCTGGCCCAACTGCCCCTCAGCCTGCCGGTCTACCGCGCCGAATTGCAGCCACTCTGCGCTGAATCCCTGGCGCGCCGCCCGGTCATCGCCTTTGCCGGCATCGGCCGCCCGGAAAAATTCTTCCGCTCCGTCCTGGCCCTCGGCGCCGAACTCATCGACACTCACGCCTATCCCGACCACCACGTCTATTCCGTGCACGACATCACCACACTTCTCGGCCAGACCTCCTCGACCGGCGCCAAGCTGGTGACCACGGCCAAGGATTACGTCAAACTCCCGCCCTCACTGCGCGCCGCCTGCATCGTGGTCAAAACCCGGCTCGCCTGGGAAGACGAAGCCGCCTGGAACGACCTGCTGCGATGAAGGTGAGGCTTTCCCACCGCGTCGAAGCCGCCATCGTCTGGCTGCTGATCAAGCTGCTACGCCCACTCTCACCCGCCACCGCCTCGCGCCTCGGTGCCGCCGTGGCGGGCGCCATCGGCCCGTTCATCCCCACATCGAAACTGGCGGATAAAAACCTGCGTCTGGCCATGCCGGAGCTGAACGCCGCGCAGCGCCGCCAGATCGTCAAGGAATGCTGGCAGAATCTGGGCGCGACGGCGGCCGAGCTGGTCCGCATCGGCGACATACGGGAAATTCCGCGCGGCGCGCCCGGCCCAGGCTACACCATCATCGGCTGGGACGAGCACGTTGCCCCGGCCCTGGCCCATGGCGGCCCCTCGGTCTTCTTCACCGGCCATATCGGCAACTGGGAAATCCTGCCGGCCAGTGCCCACGCCCACGGACTCGAGATCGGCTACATGTACCGCGCCGCGAGCAACAAGCTGGTTGATGCCATGGTCATGGACCTGCGCGAGGCCAATTTCGGGCGCAAGATCACCATGTTCGCCAAAGGTGCCGCCGGCGGCCGCGCCGCCTACGCGCATCTGCTTAAAAAGGGCCATCTCGGCCTGCTCGTGGACCAGAAACTCGATACCGGCCTCGCCGTGCCGTTTTTCGGGCATAGCGCCCAGACCATGGACGCCATGGCCAGCTTCGCCCTCAAATTCCGCTGCCCCGTCATCCCCACCTATGTGGAGCGCATCGGCCCCGCGCGCCTGCTCGTCATCTGCGAGGCCCCGCTGCCTTTGCCCGATACCGGCGACAAGGCCGCCGACGCCCTTGCCCTCACCACGACCATGAATGAAATTCTGGAACGCTGGATCCGCGCCAAACCCGGCGCCTGGCTCTGGCTGCACCGGCGCTGGCCGAAGCGCTAGCTCATGCCGAGGGCCTGTCATCGGGTTGAGCGCGCAGTATCTCCTGGCCCTGTTCAGCCTTGTTCCGCCGCAGATACCGCCATTCGCGGTCCAAAGCGGCATTAAGCTCGGCGCCAAACAGCACGGCATAGGCGGTAATGTAGAACCACATCATGAGGCCGATAAGAGTGGCCAGCGGCCCGTAAACGACACTGTAAGCGGCAAAATGCCCCACATAGAATCCAAAGGCCGAGGAGGCGATCAGCCATGCGATGGTCGCCACAAAAGCGCCCGGGGCGTAGAATATGCGATTTCTGCCCGCCGGGCCGTAGCGGTAGAGCAAGGCCAGGGCGCCGCCGATAAAAAACACCATGGTCGCCGGACCGATGAGTTTGATGAAGATGCTGAATTCCGGCGGCAGATAGATATGGGCCAGGGCGACCGGCACGAAGACGAGAAAGCCGATGGCCAGCGCGGCGCCGATAACGGCGATCAATGTCATGCCGAAAGCCACGAACTGAAACCGGATGAAGCCGCGCGTGTCGGTCTCGTTATAGGCCAGGGTCAGGGCGTTCAGCACGGATTTGGTCCCGGTCGAAGACGACCACAGCGAGATGCCCAGCGAAACGACGAAGGACATGCCAAGCCCCTTGGCCGGCTCGGCGACGATGCTGGTGACCCGGTCCGAGATGAGGGTGAAGGCGGCGGGCGGCATGAAGCCCTGCAGGTAATGCAGTTGCGGCTGCACCGTACCGGGGTTGTTGACCAGCCCGTAGAGCGAAATGAGCATGGTGATGGTGGGGAACAGCGCCAGTATGGCATAAAAGGCGCAGCCGGCGGCGACCAGCGACACGCTCTGCGAGGCCGTCGCCCGGCCTGAGGATAAAAGCGCCCGGCGCATCAGCGGCAGATGCCGCCGTGTGAGTAATTGCTTGATCATTTCTGCAAACTTAAGCCGCGCCGGACGCGCCGGGCAATATTTGCGCTAAATTGTAATATTACCCTTCCATCAGGAACGCCTTGATGCGCGCCATGCTGGCATAATCCATCAGCGCCGGGGCATGGCCGGCATCCTCGACCACATAGCCCTCGGCGCCGGATGCAACCATGCGGTCATAGGTGTCGGGCAGCAGCAGATCGCTGCTGGCGCCGCGTATCACCAGACGCGGCATGTCGATGAGCGACCAGAGCGGCCAGGTATCGACATCGATCGGCACGGTGTTGCGCATCGGCTCGATGATTTTGGGGTCGTAATTCATGGCGATCCCGCCTTCCCCGGTCTGGTTGAGCACCGTGCGGGCGGAAAAGCGGGTCAGATGCGCCCATTCGGCATCCGAGAGTTTGCCGAACGGCGCATGGATTTTCCGCAAATGCGCCTCCAGCGCCGGCAGCGAGGCAAAGCGTTCCGGGGCACCGGCCATATAGTCGCGGATGCGCTTCAACGCGGCGGCGGGGATATGCGGGCCGACATCGTTGAGCACCAGCCGGGTGAGCGGCGTGCCGGGCGCTGCGGCCAGCATCATGCCGCAAATGCCCCCGAGCGAGGTGCCGATAAGGGCCGCCGGCTTGTTGATCTGGGCGAACAGATGCGCCAGTGCCACCACATAGCTGGGCGGCTGGTAGGCCATGGCATCCGGCAGCCATTCAGATTTTCCACGCCCCGGTAGATCGGGGCAGATCACATGGAAGCGGTCGGCCAGCGCATCGGCCAGAGCGTCGAAATCGCGCCCGTTACGGGTGAGGCCATGAACGCAGACCACAGCCGGGGCCGCCGGATTGCCGAATTCCACGAAGGCCATTTTATGAAAGCGCGCGCCGAGCAGATAGTTAACGGACCCCGTACGCGCCATAAACCTGCTCCCATGAACCACAAACCACGCTAGTCTCAGCTCTAGATGATGCCACGAACCCAGACAACCAACCCCCGCTCACGCGTTTTCGTCGTGGCGCTCAGCCTGAGCGGTGCGCTGAATGCCGCGGTGCTGGGCTGGATTCTGCTGCGCCACCCCTTCATCAATGCCGATTTCCTCGGCTTTTGGGCCTATCCGCGATTCACCCCGGTCACCTCGATTTATGACCCCGGAGCCATGATGCGCTTCCAGCAGGCGCTCTATCCCGGCTTCAGAAGTTTCTACCCCTTCACCTATCCGCCGGATTTTCTGTTGCTTTGTGCCCCGCTGCGCTGGCTGGGCTACGATGCGGCGCGCGCTATCTGGCTGCTCGCGGGGCTCGCCGCTTTCGCGGCTGCCGGCTTCGCCATGTTCCAGCGCACGGTGCCAGTGCTGGCATTACTGGCAAGCCCCGCAGCACTGCTCTGCATCGTGCTGGGGCAAAGCTCGTTCTTCATCGGTGCGCTGCTGCTGGGCGGTCTCGCCGCCCTGCCGCGCCGCCCGCTTCTGGCCGGGCTGCTATTCGGGCTGCTGACGTTGAAGCCGCAAATGGGGCTGCTGCTGCCACTCCTGCTCCTGGCACGCGGAGACTGGCGCGCCATCATCGCCGCCCTGCTCACCGCCGCCGCGCTGGTGGCGCTCTCCGGCCTCGCTCTGCCACCGGAGCTATGGCGGCAATGGCTCATCGCGTTGCCGCAAATCCAGCGCGATTATTTTGCCGGCGGCGCCAATCTGAGCGTCATGATCACGCCGGCCGCGAACCTGCTGCATCTCGGCGCCACGCCGCGCCTCGCCATGGTCGTGCAGGGGCTCTGCGCCACCGCCGCCGCCGCCGCCGTGTTTTTCACGAGCCGGCGCGGGCCCTATGCGCGGGCCGTCGCCGTTCTGCTCACCGCCTCCTTCCTCGCCCAGCCGCATGCCTATGCGTATGACCTCGTAACCCTGCCCGCCGCCCTGCTGCACCAGTTGGGGCGGCGCGGCTGGCCGGCCCAGGCCTTGGCGGGGATGCTGTATTTCGCCCCGCTGCTGCTGCTCACCCCCTGGGCCGGCTGGTGCCTCCTCGCACCACCACTCGCACTCCAGCTCTGCCTGCTTGCATTCTCCCCCTGGCCTGGCGCAGACTCCGCGCCATGCGCCCAGCCACAGCCACCCTGCCTTTCGACCCCGCTTTAAGCACCAGCGTGCTGCCGCGCCGCCTCATCGCTTTGTTCATCGATGCGTTCATCATATGCGCCGTGGGCACCGTGGCCTCGATGTTCATCGTCATTTTCGGGTTTTTCACCCTCGGCATCGGCTGGCTCGCCTTCCACATCATCCCCGTGCTGCCGTTTGCGTATTACACCTTGCTGGTCGGCGGCACCGGCGCCACGCCGGGCCAACGCGCGGCGGGTCTGGTGGTGCGCCAGAATGATGATTTCTTACCCCCCAGCCTGGCCCAGGCGCTGGTCTGGAGCGTGCTGCTCTGGCTGAGCTTCCTCCTGGCCTGCGTGCCTTTCCTCGTGATTTTTCTCAATCCGCGCCACCGCGCCACGCATGACATCCTCTCCGGGCTTATAATTTTACGCGCGAGCCGGAATCCTTGTTGACGCAGCCGGGCAGAATACCAAAGATTAGAGCGATATGAGCTTCAAGCCCGCCCGCCGCCCGCATTTCTTCTATACCACGGCGCCGCTGCCGTGCCCTTATGTCCAGGGCCGCACCGAGCGCAAGGTCGTCACCGAGCTTGCCGGCGTCACCGCCGAATCCCTGCATGACAAACTTTCGCGCGGCGGCTTCCGGCGCAGCCATAACATCGCCTATGCGCCGGTCTGCCCGGCCTGCAATGCGTGCATCCCCATCCGCATCCGCGCCGCCGAGTTCACCCCGAGCCGCACGCAGAAGCGCATCATCCGCGCCAACGCCGATATGCAGGTGCAGGAGATGCCGCCGCGCGCCACGGCCGAACAGTTCCAGCTGTTCCAGGCCTACCAGCGCCAGCGCCATGGCGAGGGCGACATGGCGACGATGAGTTTCTACGATTACCGGGCGATGATCGAGGATACGCCGATCGAGACCTCGGTGGTGGAGTTCCGCCTGCCCGGCGGGCAGCTCGCCGGCGCCTGCCTCACCGACCGGCTGGGCGACGGGCTCTCAGCCGTGTACTCGTTTTTTGACACCGAACTGACCGCGCGTTCCCTCGGCACCTTTGCCATCATCTGGCTGGCCGGGCGCGCGGTGGAGCTGGCTCTGCCGCATGTGTATCTCGGCTACTGGGTCGAGGAGAGCCGCAAGATGGCCTATAAAGCGAGGTTCCGCCCGAGCGAAATTCTGCGCGCCGGGCAGTGGACGGATTTACAGGCGCCACGGCTGACCGCGGCGCCTGCTCTGCTGGCAACAAGCCCGGTCTAGCTTAGTAGCTGCTAGCTCAGTAGTTGTCGCGCAGCCTGCCACCCACGGCTCCCGCCACGCTGGCGATGAAGCCGCCAATGAGCAGCGACACGAAACCATAGATCAACGCCCCGGAAGCCGCCTTGCGCGCGGCATCGGCAACCCGCTTGACATGGTCAATATCAGCCCGCTCACGGTTCAGCACATCCGTCACCCGCGCCTGGGCATCCGCCGAGGCCAGCCCGGTTTTCTCGGAGACGAGCTGTGCCAGATAGGCCTGGTCATCAGCCGGTACCCCGCCCGGCAGTCCAACCTCCGCCAGAATCAACCCCGCCTGGGTGCTCATATCCTGCTCGGTCATGCCGGGCGCGGAAACCCCCGCCAGTGCCGTACCGCCGGGTGGCTGGCGGAACAGCAGCCCGGTATAATAGGCGGTGGGCAGCGCGGTTGTCGCGTCACTGGCCGCCTTGGCGCCGCTGGCGGCACCCGTGCCCCCCGCCGCGCCGAGTGCCGCCACCATGAACAGCACCGAAAGCGCCCAGGCGAGGAAGCCATGGGCGGTGTCGCGGAAAAACACCTCATCGGTATGAATGGCGGTGTATTTGGTCCGCAGCCGCCCGGCCATATAGCCACCGACAAAGCTCGCCACCCATTGCACGATGATGAGCCAGATGGCCGCCAGCGCGGTGAACGCGCCAACCGAAACCCCCTCGCCCCGCCAGGGCGAGACCGAGGCAAGGCCGAGCCCGGCGCCGAAAATGCTCAATATGGCGGCGATCGCGGCGGCGCTGACACCGCCGGCGAATACCGCCCCCCAGTTTACCGCGGAGGGGTTGTCAGCCAGCGCCGTGCCCTCAACCTCCAGCGATCTGGTCATCAGAATATCGCTCATCTGCGCGCTCCCCTAGTGCCAGAGGAGGAGCAGAATGATGATGATAGGTATGGGAACGCCGAGGAGCCAGAGCAGAATGGCAGGCATGTGTTCGTCCTCCTTTATTGGTTACACCTCGCACATTTCGGATCGTAACACATTGCTTCAAGCGGCATTCCCGCGCATGGCATCGTTTTCACCTCACTGTAAGGCAGGACTGTTCGCAGGCCCCATGCCTTGCATCCCGCTGCCTTGCATGCCAAACCGCGCCCATTCACGTGACTGGCGATTTGAGATGGTCCACCATCGGGAAGCGTGAAGATTTGCCGCCGCGCGCCTGGGCAGTCCCATTCACAGGAGCCGCTCCATGTCCGATATCGTTGCCGTCCGCACCGCCCTCATCTCCGTATCCGACAAGACCGGGCTGCTCGATTTCTGCCGCACCTTGGAAGGCCATGGCATCAAAATCCTGTCCACCGGCGGCACCGCCAAGGCGATCCGCGAGGCCGGCATTCCGGTCACGGATGTGTCAGAGCATACCGGCTTCCCCGAAATCCTCGATGGCCGCGTGAAAACTCTGGTGCCGCAGGTCCATGGCGGCATATTGGGCCGCCGTGGCGTGCCCGAGCATGTGGCGCAGATGGCGGCGCATGACATCGCGCCGATCGACCTCATCGCCGTCAATCTCTACCCGTTCGAAGCGACCGTCGCGCGCGGCGCCGCCTTCGAGGATTGCATCGAGAATATCGATATCGGCGGCCCGGCGATGATCCGCTCGGCGGCGAAAAACCATGAGAGCGTGGCGGTGCTCACCCAGCCGGCGCATTACACCGCCGTGCTGCATGAGCTCGCCGCCCATGGCGGCACCAGGCTCGCCACGCGCAAAACCCTCGCCGCCGCCGCCTATGCCCGCACCGCCGCCTATGATGCCGCTATTTCCGGCTGGTTCGCAGGCCAGAATGGCGAGGAATATCCAGAGACCTTCAGCCTCTCCGGCACCAAGAAGCAGGAGTTGCGCTACGGCGAGAACCCGCACCAGAGTGCGGCCTTCTATGTCTGCGCCCCAGCCCGCTTCGGCGTCGCCACCGCCACCCAGCTTCAGGGCAAGGAGCTATCCTATAATAATTACAACGACACGGATGCGGCCTTCGAATGCGTCGCCGAATTCTCGGAGCAGCCCACGGTCGTCATCGTCAAGCACGCCAATCCCTGCGGCGTGGCGAGTGCGCTCAGCCTCGCCGATGCCTGGGATGACGCGCTGGCCTGCGACCCGGTTTCCGCCTTTGGCGGCATCGTCGCCGTCAATCGTATTCTGGACGAAGAGACGGCCGAGAAAATCTCCGCCATCTTCACCGAGGTGATCATCGCCCCGGACATCACCACCGGCGCGCGAGCTTTGCTCGCGAAAAAGAAGAACCTGCGTGTGCTGACCACTGGCGGCCTGCCCGACCCGACCGAAGCCGGCATCACCTTCAAATCCCTCGCCGGCGGCTTTCTGCTGCAAACCCGCGATGCCGGGCGCGTGCTGCCGCAGGGGCTCAAAATCGTTACCCAGCGTGCCCCCACCGACAAGGAACGCCAGGACATGCTGTTCGCCTTCCGGGTTGCCAAGCATGTCAAATCCAACGCCATCGTCTATGCCAAAAACCTCGCCACGCTCGGCGTCGGCGCCGGGCAGATGAACCGGGTGGATAGCGCCCGCATCGCCGCCTGGCGCGGCCGCGCCGCGAAGCTCGACTTCACGGGCTGCGCCGTGGCCTCGGATGCGTTCTTCCCCTTCGCCGACGGCCTGGAAGCCGCCATCGCCGCCGGCGCGACGGCCGTGATCCAGCCGGGCGGCTCAATCCGCGATGCCGAGGTGATCGCGGCGGCGGATGCGGCGGGGATCGCCATGGTGTTCACCAATATGCGGCATTTCCGGCATTAACCATGGCGCTGGACCGGGCGGGCGCTCCTCGCCTATAACGCAGCCATGAACCTGCCCTTCTCCCTGCCGGATTGGATGCCGGGCTGGGCCATACTGGCCCTCGCCGTGCCGGCCCTGCTCTGGTTCCTCGCCTTCCTGCTGGTGCCCTTTAGCACCATCGGGCTGAAGGCGCGGCTAGAGGCGCTCGAAGGCCAGGTCGAGGCCATGCACGAGGATATCCGGGTGATGGCCATGCGCGCCTCGGGTGCCCTGCCGCCCCTCGCCCGGCAACTCGACCCGTATGACGACGTGCCGCATTTCGGCGCCCTCAAGCGCGGCCGCGCCGAGCCCCGCGCCGAAGCCGCGCCACCGCCCGAGTCGCCACGCCGCGCCCCCATCCCCACGCCGCAGCCGGGCAACCCGCCGCCGGGGCGCGAGCGCCTCACACCGTTGCCACCCGCAATGCGCCCCCGGCGCGAGCCCCGGCTCGATTAAGCGGGCCTGAACCCAGCTGGCCCGGATTTTCATCACCGGCGCCGCCGGTTTCATCGGTGGCGCCATCGCCCGCCACGCGGCGCGCACGCATGCGGTTCATGGCGGCGTGCGGCGGCGCCAGGATCTGCCCCCCGGCATAAACCGCGTCATCACCGGCGACCTCGCCGAACCCCGCTTCGGCCTGCCGGATGTGGATATCGTCATCCACGCCGCCGGGCTCGGCCATAAACGCGGCATCGCCCGGGCGGAATGGCAGCGCCAGAATGTCGATGCCGCCGTGAACCTCGCCCGCGCCGCGAAACTCGCGGGGGCGAAGCGCCTCATCCTCATCTCCACCGCCTATGTGCATGGCCGCGTGCATGCCGGCATCGTCACCGATGATACCGCCCCCGCCCCGATGGATGATTACGCGCAAAGCAAGCTGGATGCGGAGGCGGCCATGCGCAATGCGTTCGGACCGGGGGTTTGCATTCTGCGCCCCGCCGCGGTCATCGGCCCCGGCTGTCCCGGCAATATTCTGCTGCTCATCAAGCTGTTGCAACGCGGCATCCCGCTGCCTTTCGCCAGCATCGACAACCGGCGCGGCTTCATCCCCGCGGCCGATCTCGCCACCCTGGCTCTGCTTCTGGCGGAATGCGAAAACCCACCCCCGGTGGTGCTGGCCGCGCATCCCGAAACCATTTCCACCCCCGCTTTGCTGCGCGCCCTGGCCGCCGGACTCGGCATGGAGGCGCGCCTGCTCCCCTGCCCCGGCGCGCTGCTGGGGCTGGCCGCGCGCCTCGCCGGGCGCCACGCCATGTGGCAAAGCCTGTCTGGAAATTTCGAAACCCTGCCGCGCGCGGCGTTGCAACTCGGCTGGAAACCGGCGCAAAGCCTCGCCGATTCCCTGCGCGAAACATCATGGTATTATAATACCACAGCCAAACCGCTTGACGCCGCCGCACAATAACACCATAAGCCGCCGCACGGCGCGCTCCCGCACGCCACTGTCAAATGAGAGACGGGCTTACGCTCTGCCCCGGCAGGAGACCCGGCTCTGTTAACTAGGTGAAGACATGAAAACGACGATTTCCATCAAACCGGCGGATGTGAAGAAGGACTGGATCCTCATCGACGCCGAAGGCCTGATCCTCGGCCGCCTGGCCGCCATCGTGGCCAGCCGCCTGCGCGGCAAGCACAAGCCGATTTTCACACCGCATGTCGATTGCGGCGATAACATCATCATCGTCAATGCCGAGAAGGTGAAGCTGACCGGCAAGAAGATGGAAGATTCCATTTTATACTACCACACCGGCTATGCCGGCGGCATCAAGGGCCGCTCCATCAAGGACCGCCTGACCGGCAAGAACCCGCAATCGGTCGTGGAAAAAGCCATTGAGCGCATGATCACGCGCGGCCCGCTGCAGCGCCAGCAGATGAAGAACCTGTATGTCTATGCCGGCCCGGAGCATCCGCATGCCGCGCAACAGCCGACGAGCCTTGATGTCGGCGCGTTGAACACCAAGAACCGGAGGGCTTAATCAATGTCCGACACGAATGCATTTGCCGGTCTGAAAGACCTCTCCACCACCACCGCCACGCCTGAGAGCGCCACCCCGGTGCGCGTCGCCAAGCGTGACGCGCTGGGCCGTTCCTATGCCACCGGCCGCCGCAAAAACGCGACCGCGCGCGTCTGGGTCAAGCCCGGCAAGGGCGAGATCCTCATCAACGGCCGCAAGGCGCCGGTGTATTTCGCCCGCCCCGTGCTGCGCATGCTCATCACCCAGCCCTTCCTGGTGGCCGACCGCTACAATCAGTTCGACGTGTATTGCACGGTCAAGGGCGGCGGTCTCTCCGGCCAGGCCGGCGCCGTGCGCCACGGCATCTCGCGCGCCCTCACTTTGTATGAGCCGGAATTGCGCGGCATCCTGAAGGCCGCCGGCTTTCTCACGCGCGATTCCCGCATGGTCGAGCGCAAAAAATACGGCAAGCCCAAAGCCCGCCGTTCATTCCAGTTCAGCAAGCGCTGAGTTCACGAAAAACCCCGGTGCGAACCGGGGTTTTTTATTGGCTACAACTTTCATCATTGCGCGCGCAGCGTCGCTATCCTCCCCCGCACAAAGCCTCAAACTCCGCCACATGCTCATAATCCGGCATCAGCACGCGCAAGCTCTCATCCCTCTCGGTCGCCGGATGAAAATAAATCTCGCTCCGCCCTGGCGGCAAATGCCGGAGCAGCAAATCAATCCGCGCCGCAGTCATATGCCCTGACCATTTAATCCCGAAAACCTGATCCGGCACCTCCAGCCCGCGCGCCTGCCAACGCAGCAGCCGGGTCCAGGCATAAAGCGCATAATCGGCAAACCCCACGCGTTCCCCACAGGCTTGCAAAACCGCCGGCGGCTCGGCCGGCACGCGCAGCCGTTTCAACCCATATTTGCGCCCGACCTCGATCATCATCGCCGCGATCGTGGGGTGCAGCGAAAAATGCTTATGCGCATCGGCATGATGCAGCGTGAGCCCCGTCGCCGCGAAAGCCGCGAACTGCGCCTCGATCTCGGCGCGTAATTCGCGTCGCGCCACGGGTGAGAAAAAATAACGCACTCCAAGTCCGGCCTGATCCGTCGAAAAGCGTCCATCCGGCCCCGTGATATGCGGCAACCGCGCATGCCCCAGAATCGAAACCCCATCCACCAGCACCAGATGCAGCCCGATCTTCAACCCCGACAGCGCCTTCGCCCGCGCCACCGCATCCGCCGCCGCCGGTGCCGCCACCATCAGGCTCGCCTGGCTCAGCCGGCCGGCCCGGCACGCCTGTTCCACCGCCTCATTCACACCAACGGTCAGGCCAAAATCATCAGCAGAGAAAGTAACCTCGCGCGCCGGGGCGGCGTCAGCTATCATTCCGCGGCGCCCAAGGGATGCGCGCAAACACAATCCCGTCCTCCTCCAGCGCCTCGGCCTCCTCATCGGTGCTCTCGCCGTAAATACCGCGTGGTTTGGTGTCGCCATTATGGATGCGCCGCGCCTCCTCGGCGAAATCCGCGCCGACATAATCGCAATTGCGCTCCACCTCCTCACGCAGATTCTGCAACGCCACGCGCACCGTATCGGGTATCATCCCGCCCGCTGCCGGCATGCCCAAGGACTGATCCGGGGTCGCCACCGGCACTGGCGGTGTTGCCGGCTTCAATTCACGGCCCTTGCGCGGAATCCCCGGCGTCATCAGGGCGCGCAGCACATCGGTGGTGCCGCAGGAGGGGCAGGCCACGAGGCCGGAGGCGGCCTGGCTCTCAAACCCGTCGCTATCCCTGAACCAGCCGTCGAACTGATGTCCGGCGGCGCAGCGGAGCTGGTAGTGGATCATGCGCGCAGCAGCGGGTCCAGCCGGCCCGCCCGGTCCAGCGCCACCAGATCATCGCACCCGCCAATCGCGGCGCCATTGATGAATATCTGCGGCACGGTGCCACGCCCGCCGGAACGCCTGATCGCCTCGTTGCGCGCGGCGGTACCGTTGGGCGCGTTGATCTCCTTGAACGCGACCCCCTTCTGCGTCAGCAGCGCGACAGCGCGGGCGCAATATGCGCAATAGGGCTGGGTAAATATCTCGACATCGGCCATGAATCAGCACTTAGCGGAGGCGGATAACTATGCAAGGGCCAGAGCCTCGAATCGCGGGTCTGCCACGCGCGCGGCCGTAAGCACATCCACCCGCCTGGCACCGGCCTCAAGCATCACGCGGGCGCATTCATTCGCCGTGGTGCCGGAGGTCATCACATCGTCGATCAGCAACACGCGCTTGCCCCGTACATCGCCATCAGGGCGCATCGCTATGGCGCCTTCCAGCTCGGCGCGGCGCGCGGCAAGGTCCAGCCCTTCCAGCGGCATCGTCTCGCGCCGGCGCACCAGCAGGTCAACCCCCACCGGCCGACCCGTGAGCCTGGCGAGCTGGATGGCCAGCAGTGCTGCCTGGTTGAAGCGGCGGGCGCGCAGCCGCGTGGCATGCAACGGCACCGGCACCAGCAGGTTGGCGGCCTGCAGCAGCGGCTCGCCGGGGCGGCGCATCAACTCGGCGAGCCCCTTCACCGCTTCGGTATGGTCGGCATATTTCAGCGGCAGGATCATGCGTTTGGCGGTTTCATCATAACGCAAAGCGGCGCGGGCCTGGGTAAAGGCCGGCGCCGTCGCGATGCAGGACGGGCATTTACGCACGCCGCCGCCAGCCTCGGCATAAGGCAGCGGCACGCCGCAGCAGCGACATAAAGGTGCCGAGACAAAATTCGCCGATTTGAAGCAGGTCACGCAGAATTGCCCTTCCTTCTCCACCGGCGTGTCGCAGGCGAGACAAGAGGGCGGCAGCACGGTATCGAGAAGCCATCGAAACAGGGGTTTCATGTGCGGAGCATCTTTGAGTTCGCGGCGATGGTGAAACACAGGCAGCTGGCGGCGCCGGTCCAGGAGGATCTGCTCCCTGTGCTGGAGGATCTGGCCGGGCGCCTGCTTGACCGGCTGGATGATACGAACCGGCGGTTTTCCAACGCGCTCGATTTCGGCGGCCGCGGCGCGGTGGCCCCGGCTCTGGCCGCGCGCGGCATGGCAGTCACCTCGGCGGATTTTGCCCCCCGTATGGCGGCGCATGCCGGCGGCACGGCGTTCACCTTGCGCGGGCCGGATGATTTCGGCCTGCCCGCCGCCGCGTACGACCTTGTAATCGCATCGCTTGCCCTGCATTTTCTCGACGACCTGCCGGGCGCGCTGATCCAGCTCAAACGCGCGTTGAAGCCAGGCGGGCTGTTCCTCGCCTCAATGCCGGTGCTGGGCACGCTGCAGGAATTACGCATCGCTCTGCTCGATACCGAAGAGGCGCTTACCGGCCGGGTCAGCCCGCGTGTCTCGCCATTTCCGGAATTGCGCGATTGCGCCGGGCTGCTGCAGCGCGCCGGTTTCCTGCTTCCCGTAGCGGATGTAGAGGAAATCGCGGTGCTGTACGCCAACCCGCTGGCCCTGCTGCATGAGCTTCGCGCCGCGGGCGAAACCAACGCGCTGACCGAGCGCAGCCGGACCATCCCGCCACGGGCTCTGTTTCCCGCGGCACTCGCCGCCTTGCCGCAGCAGGAAGGGCGCAGCAAAGTCACGCTACGTCTGGCAGTGCTCACGGGCTGGGCGCCTGATGTTGCTGGTGCAGACATGGCTACAGCAACCCCGCTTTCTTGAAGCTCAGCCAGCTGCCATTGCCCACGATGATATGGTCATGCAGCACCAGCCCCAGAGCCGCGGCCGCCAGCTTGATCTCGCGGGTCATCTGAATATCGTCATCGGAGGGCGAGGGGTCGCCGCTGGGGTGGTTATGCACCAGGATGATCGCCGTGGCATGCAGTTCCAGCGCCCGCTTCACCACCTCGCGCGGATAAACCGGCGTGTGGTTGATAGTGCCCCTGGCCTGCGCGATATCCGCCAGCAGCTTGTTGCGGTTGTCGAGATACAGCACCCGGAACTGCTCCACCTTCTCGCGCGCCAGCACCGATTGCAGATATTCCATCAGCCTTTCCCAGTTGCTGAGGATCGGCCTGTACAGCACTTCCGCCTTGGCCAGACGCTGGGCCGCGGCCTGCACCAGTTTGAGCGCCGCCGCCCCGGCCTCGCCCAGCCCGTCCACCCCCAGAAGCTCCGGCAAGGATGCCGAGATAACATTGGCATAAGAGCCGAACCTGGCCAGCAGATCACGCGCGATGGGTTTGGTATCGCGGCGGGGCAGCGCCAGGAACAGGATCATCTCGATCATCTCGTGCTCAGCCACGGCATCCGGCCCGGCGGCGAGGAAGCGCGCCCGCAGCCTTGCGCGATGCCCCTCCACCCCCACGGCGGTTTTACCCGGCCGGATCTCGGGCGAAAGCGTCTCCAACAAGGAGACATCGGCAAAACCTGTCGTTGAGTCCCGTAGCTTCATGACAAACACAGGCTGCCACGAAACCTTTCTTAAGGAAAGCTTAAGTTGAGCAACATCAGGTAACAACGCGCCAAGAATGCAGCGGTAAAACCGCCATGAACGGATTTTTATGTACAGTTAAGGCAATGAACATACGATTGAAACAGAAACATTTAGGGAACGCCGCTATGCGTCCCCGATAGCCCGGAAACCACGCCCCAGCGGCACGGCGGCGGCGATTCCGGAACTGGTCGGCTCCCGGTTTACGGCAGCGTCACGGCCTTCTTCTCGCTCGATAGAGTAAGATAGACTGCCGGCACCACGAACAGCGTGAACAAGGTACCGATGGAGAGCCCCCCGGCAATCACCATGCCCATGGCGAAGCGCGACGCAGCCCCCGCCCCGGTGGCGATAATCAGCGGCACCACGCCAAGCACCATCGCCGCCGTGGTCATCAGGATCGGCCGCAAACGGATGGAGGCGGCATGCTCGATGGCGGCGCGCTTGGTCATGCCCGCCAACCGCGCCTCATTCGCGACCTCGGTCATCAGAATACCATGCTTGGAGATCAGCCCCATCAGCGTGACGAGTCCGACCTCGGTATAGATGTTGAGCGACAGCCCGCCAAAGCCGAGATAGATGAAAATCAGCGCGCCGGCGATCGACATCGGCACCGAAACCAGAATGATCAACGGGTCGCGGAAGGAGTTGAACAGCGCCGAAAGGGCCAGGAAGATGATCACCAGCGCGAACAGGAAGGTGAAGATGAAACCGCTGCTGGTCTGCACATATTGCCGCAGCGGACCGCCATAGTCGATATGATCGCTCGGCGCCAGAATGGTCTTGGCGGCTTCCTGCAACGTATTCAGCGCGGAACCCTGGCTCACCCCCGGCGCCGGCACGCCCTGAATGGTGGCCGAATTCTGCTGCTGGAAATGGTTGATCGATTCAGGGATGACACTGGTCGTGATCGTGGCAATGGAGGAAAGCGGCACGTTTATGCCGTTAGCTGTGCTTATGTAATAATTTTTAAGATCCGAGAAATTAAGCCGGTCGGCCCGCTGCACCTGCGGTATCACCTTGTAGGACCGGCCATCGATGCTGAAATAATTCACGTAATTGCCGCCCAGCGCCTGAGCAAGCTGCGCGCCCACCTGCGCCATCGTCAGCCCCAGCTCGGCCGCCTTGTCACGGTTGATGATGATATTGGCTTCCGGCTGGTCTATCTTGAGGTCGCTCTGCAGGAAGATGAACTTGCCGCTCTTGAGCCCCGCCGCCAGCAACGCCTGCGCCACCGGGTATATCTGGCTCACCGGATCGGTCGATTTTATGACAAACTGCACCGGCAGGCCCTGGCTGCCCGGGAGCGGCGGCGGCTGCGCGAACACCACCTGCTGGCCGGCGATATCCTTGTTGGCCTCCTGCTGGAACAGGTTCTGGTAATAGGCCGCATTATGGCTGCGCTGGCCCCAGGGCTTCAACACCTCGCCGGTCAGGTTGAAACTGGTCGTATCGATATGAAAAACCAGCTCCAGCGCCTTTGTCTGCAGCAGCATCGCGCTCAGCTCATGGTCCCACATCGCCCGCTGGGTGAAGGTTGCGTCCGGCGATGAGGTCGCGAAGGCGAACATCACGCCCTGGTCCTCGTCCGGCGCCAGCTCGTTCTTGGCCCCCGCGGCGAGGAAATAGATGCTGACCAGGACGATGGCGGCAAAGGTCAGCGTAACCGGCACGGTCTCCAGGCTGCCGCGCAGCAGCCAGATGTAAAGCCGGTGCACCTCGGCCATGCGGGCATCGATGAAACTTACCAGCCGCGCCTCGATATCCGTGCCCTGGCGGTCAACATGTTTCAAAAACCGCGAGGACAGCATCGGCGTCAGGGTCAGGGCGATAATCGCCGATATGGTGACGGCGCCGGCGAGCGTAAACGCGAATTCGGTGAACAGCGCGCCGGTCAGCCCGCTCTGAAAGCCGATCGGCACATATACCGCGATCAGCACCGCGGTCATGGCGATGATCGGCCCGCCCAGCTCCGCCGCCGCCGCGCGCGCCGCCACCATGGGCGCCTCGCCGAGATCGAGATGCCGGTTCACGTTCTCGACCACGATGATGGCATCATCCACCACCAGCCCGATGGCGAGCACCAGCGCCAGCAGTGTGAGCAGGTTTATGGTGAAACCGAACAGCGCCATGACGGCAAACGCACCAACCAGCGAGAGCGGAATGGCGATGACCGGAATGATGACCGAGCGCGGCGAGCCCAGGAACGCGAACACGACCAAAGTGACGATGAGCAGCGCCTCGGCCAGAGCCTGCAGCACCTCATTGATCGAGGCATGCACGAATTCAGTGGCATCGAACCCGATTTTAGCCGTAACGCCATGCGGCACATTGGCGGCGATGCCCGGGAATATCTTCCGCACCCCACCCACGACATTGAGCAGATTGGCCGCCGGCGCCACCAGAATGGCCATGAACACCGTGTTCTGGTTGGACATGGTGACATACTGATCGTAATTATCCGAACCCAGCTCGACATCCGCGACATCACCCAGGCGGATGATGCTGCCATTCTGGGCCTTGATGATAAGCTGGCGGAACTGTGCCACGGTGTGGATGTCGGTATCCGCCGTCAGCGTCACCTGCGTCATCTGCCCCTTGGTATTGCCGATCGGGGCGATGAAATCATTCGCCGCCAGCGCGTTCCATACATCGGTGGGGGTCAGGCCGTAGGAGGCCAGTTTGTCCGGCTTCAGCCAGACACGCATGGCGTAGTTCTGCGCGCCGACGAGCTGCGCCTCCTGCACACCCGGCACCGCCTGCAATTGCGGCTGCACCACGCGCTCGACATAATCGGTCAGCTGGTTGCCGGACAGCTCGGTGCTGTTGAACGACAGATACATCGCCGCCAGTGTCTGGCCGATCTGCAAGGTGAGCACCGGCTGTTGCGTGCCCTGTGGCAGCTGGTTCAGCACCGAGTTCACCTTGGCGCTGATCTCGGTCAGCGCCTTGTCCGGGTCGTAATTCAGCACGAGATTGATGGTGATGGTCGAGACACTGTTCTGGCTCGACGAGGTCATGTAATCGATGCCGTTCACCTGGGCGACCGCCTGCTCCATCGGCGTCGTCACGAACCCCGCCACCGTATCGGGCGAGGCGCCGGGGTCGGTCGTGGTGATGGTGATGGTGGCACTTTCCGTCTGCGGAAACTGTTGCACCGGCAGCGAGGTCACCGCGCGCAGGCCGAGCACCAGCACCAATATGCTGACCGCGATGGACAGCACCGGCCGCGCGATGAAGAGATCGGTGAAGCGTTTCATCGCCGGCTACTCATTCGCAGGGGTCGGATTGGGGTCGTTGCTCGGCAGCAGCTTGTTGTTGATGGCGACCAGCGCGCCGTTACGCAGCTTCACCTGGCCGGCCACCACCACCACATCGCCCGGCTGCACACCCGTCAGCACCGCCACCTGGTCGCCCCGCGTGTCACCGAGCGTCACGAAAACCTGATTGGCGATCAGATCCGGATTGCCCTTGGCATCCTTACCCTTGCTCACCACATAAACCGTGTCGCCATAAGAATTATACGTGATCGCCGTCTGCGGCAAAGTTACAAAACTCTGCGGCGCCCCGGTGCTCACCGTGATCGTGCCGAACATGCCGGGCCGGAGCAGCAGCTTCGCATTATCCAGCGTGGCGCGCACGGCGATGCTGCGGGTCGCGACATCGATGCTGGAATCAAGCGCCGTGATCGTGCCGGAAAACACCTGGCCGGGATAAGCATCCACCGCCACATCCACCTTCTGCCCGACGGCAAGTTGCGAAACCGCTGCCTGCGGCAGATGGAAGTCGACATGCACCGGGTTGAGCTGCTCCAGATTCACGATTGCCGTGCCGGCGGCGAGATACTGGCCGACATTGACCAGATTGATACCAAGCCGGCCCGCAAACGGCGCGCGGATGGTCTTCTCCTGCATGAGCGCCTGCTGTGCGGCGACCTGCGCCTGCGCCGAGGCCAGCTGCGCCCGGTCACTATCGAGCTGCGCCCGCGAAATGGCATTGGCGGCAAGCTGCTTCGCATCGCGCGCCGCGGTGATGGCGGCGAGTGCCGCCTGCGCCTGCAACTGCGCCAGCACGGCCGGATCGTTGTTTTCACGTAATGTCAGCAGCAAGGCGCCCTTACGCACATCCTGGCCGGAGGCAAAATGAATGGTATCGACAATGCCGCCGATTTCGGCGGAAATCGCCGCGCCATTCACAGCCGAGACCGAGCCGACCGATTGCAGATTGGGCTGCCAGGGCTGCTCCCCCGCCGTCATGGTCGCCACGGTCTGCACCTGGTTGGCATAGCCCGCGAGAAACTTGGCGATCATGATCGACTTGAACGTGCCGAAGCCGAAGACCAGAAAAAACAACAGGCCCACGGATAACAGCATGATCACCATGCGCCGGGCCGGTCTCGGTTTGCTCATATCGCCATCTTCCCTGCAATCTGCCCAAGCGCCCTCATGGCACAACGCCGCAGCAATCGCGCGCCACATCCGCGCGGTGCCACCAGCCGCCGCCCAGCGCCACATACAAAGCCGCCGTATCGGAAAGCCGCGCTGCCTGCGCCTTCACCTCGGTAATGGCGGCATTCTGCAACGCGGTCTGCGCGGTCAGCACCGTCACCAGCGACTCACCGCCGAGCTTGTATTGCGCCTGCGTCACCGCCAGGCTTTGCGCCGCGGCATCGCGCGCCGCCTGCGCGTCGGCCAGCGTCTCGCCATCATATTGCAGCGCCGCCAGCGCATCGGCCACATTCTGGAAGCCGGTGACCACCGTGTTCTGATAATTCGCCCCCGCGAGGCGCAAGGCCGCGATCTTGCCCCGGCGGTTGGCGGCGAGCTGGCCGCCCTCGAATATCGGCTGCGACAGGCCGGACACCAGATTCCACAGCAAGGTCTGCGGCGTAAACAACGTGTCGGGCGAGAGCGATGAGTGACCGATTTCCCCCGACAGCGTGATCTGCGGCAGCATCTGCGCATCGGCGATGCCGACATTGGCGCTCGCGACATGCAGCTGCGCCGAGGCCGCGCGAATATCCGGCCGCTGCGCGACAATCGCCGATGGCAGGCTCACCGGCACGTCCCGCGGCAGGGTGAGCCCGGCAAGTGTCAATACCGGTGGCGGCGCATTGCCGGGAAACGTCCCCTCATAGGCGGCAAGCTGGTTCTGCTCCTGCGCCAGCTGCGCCTCAAGCGGCGGCAGGGTGGTTTCCGCTTGCGCCAGCTGCGCCTGCTGCTGCAGCACCTGCGCCCCGGAAGCTCCACCCAGAGCCTGCTGCGCCTGCAGAATATCCAGCATCTGGCGCTCGGCGCCGATCACCTGGCTGGTGGCGTCGATCTGCGCCTGGAGTGAGGC
The DNA here is from genome assembly GCA_021826225.1 of Pseudomonadota bacterium. Taxonomy (GTDB): domain Bacteria; phylum Pseudomonadota; class Alphaproteobacteria; order Acetobacterales; family Acetobacteraceae; genus Acidocella. The sequence continues at coordinate 20,429 of JAKBAV010000017.1, forward strand.
AAGCTGCACCGCGGCCGTGACGATATTGCCGGTCAGCGAGAGATACGCCGCCTCCAGCTCATCGCGCTGATAGGCCGCCTGCGCCCGCAGCCCCTCGATATTGCGCCGCGAGGCGCCCCACAGATCAACCGCATAGGAAACCGAAAGCGAGGCATTATACAGCGTGTAGGGGCGAATCCGGCCACTGCCGCCGCCAAATGTGGCAAGCTGGGCCGAGGATGGCTGCTCGCGCTGCGCCCCAAGCGCGCCCGTTATCGTGGGCGAGAGCACGCCATAGGCGCCGCGCAGATTCTCCTGCGCCTCCACCAGGCTGGCCTGGGCCGCCGTGAGGTTGGGATTATTGGCCACCGCATTGGCAATAAGCGCGTTCAGCACCGGGCTTTTATAAAGCGTCCACCAATCCCCGGCGATATCGGCTCCCGGCGTGAACTGCTGGGCCGTATTGCCGGCCGGAACCGCCAGCCTCGCATCCGGCGCGGCGGGGACATGAAAATTCGGCCCCACCTCGCAGCCTTGCAGCGTGGCGAGAAGCCCCAGCCCGGAAATGATTTGGAAACCCGTTGGTTTCATGATTTCGAGGTACCGGGCTTTATCCGTAGCGTCAAGTTCAGGGACTTATGCACATTCTGCAATGGATACCGCAATGGAAACTTGCAGGTTTCCATATTATGCAGAATAATGCCTGCATGTCAGAGCAGATGCGCAAACGTGGTCACAAGGGTGAGCAGGCCTCACGCCTCACGGCGCTGATCGAGGCGGCGGAGGCCGTGTTCCTGCAAAAAGGCTATCATGCGGCCACCATGAACGATGTCGCCAAGGCGGCCGGCATGTCCAAAAAAACCGTCTATGAGCTGGTCGAATCCAAAATCGACCTGTTTTTCAGCATCCTCGCGGACCACCACGAAAAGATCGTTTTTCCCAGCCCCGAGCCAGGCTGGAGCGCCGCCGACATGCTCAGCGCCAACCTGCTCTGCCTGGGGCGCTTCCTGCTCGCCCCGGTACAGATCGCGTTGATCCGGCTGATCATGGCGGAATATACGCATAGTCCGGATTTTGGCCGGGAATTTCTGCGTAACCGCGTGGCCCGGGCCAAGGCCCGGCTGGAGGATACGCTCTCCAGCCTCGCCTGCCCCGCCTTATCCGCCGCCCAGGCCAAGGAGATGAGCGCCCTGCTGTTCGGCATGGCGCTGGGGGAATTCCACATCGCCGCCCTGATCGGCTTTCGCCCGCCGCCCAGCCGCCAGGCGCTGGAGGCGCGCGTCCGCCGCGCCGTGGAGATCTTCCTCGCCGGCTGCGCTCCAGCCAAACCCGGAATCACCCCCCCGTCAGCGACATGTGGCGCGCCACGGCCTGGCGCGTGATGTCGAATTCATGCCCCTTGGGTTTCCGCGCGATGGCGGCGTGAATCGCGGCTTCCAGCCCCGCATCATCCGCACTGGCGCGTAACGGCGCGCGCAAATCCGCCGCATCATCCTGGCCCAGGCACATATAGAGCGTGCCGGTGCAGGTCAGCCGCACGCGGTTGCAGTCATCGCAAAAATGGTTCGAGAGCGGGGTGATGAAGCCGATCCGGCTCCCGGTCTCAGCCACGTCCCAATAACGCGCTGGCCCGCCCGTGGCGTGGCCACTACGGGTCAACGTCCACTCCCGGCTTAACCGCCGCTGCACGCCATCCAGCGGCAGATGCGTCTCGGCGCGATGCGCCACCTCGCCCATCGGCATGGTCTCGATCAGGCATAAATCAAACCCGCGCCCCCCGCACCAGGCCAGCATAAGCGATATCTCGTCCTCATTTACGCCCCGCATCGCCACCATGTTGATCTTCACCGCCAGCCCCGCCGCACGCGCCGCCTCGATACCCTCCAGCACCTGGCCGAGCCGCCCCCAGCGCGTGATTTCCGCGAATTTCCGCTCATCTAGCGTATCCAGGCTGACATTGATGCGCTTCACCCCGGCCGCCCGGAGCGCCGCCGCATGCCGCGCGAGCTGCGCGCCGTTGGTGGTCAGCGTCAGCTCCTCCAGTCCCTGGCCAAGCCGCGCGCCCACGCACCCGATCAGCCCCAGCACGCCCTTACGCACCAGCGGCTCGCCGCCGGTGAAGCGCAGTTTTTTCACCCCCAGCCGGATGAACGCGGCGCAGAGCCGCTCCAGCTCCTCCAGTGTCAGCAGCTCCGCCTTCGGCAGGAAGGTCATATCCTCCGCCATGCAATAGACGCAGCGAAAATCGCAGCGATCCGTAACGGAGACGCGCAGATAGCTAATGGTCCTGCCAAACGGGTCGATCATGCGCCTAATTTCGGACCGGTTCGGCGCGGATGCAAGGGCCCATGCTTGCCCGCGCCGCCGCGCCCGCCTAGCCTCCACCAAAACAGGGAGCACGCCCATGAGCACGCACACGCCAGCGGCCATCACCATGACCAACTTCAAACTCGTGGTGGGCGATCTGGCCGCCGCCGAGCGGTTCTACACGGCAATGGGCATGAAACCCGTAAGCCGGAATACCGGCGGCGATGCCGAGGTGCGGCAGACGCAATGCTGGATGTCCGAAACCGGCGGCGGAAACGCCTTCACGCTCATCCTCACGCAATTTCTTGCCTTGCCGCCGCCGCGCAAGCCGGTCTATCCCGGCGAGATCTGGCTGGTTTTCACCGTTCCGGATGTCGATGCCATGGTGGCATTGGTCGCGCGCGAGGGCGGCAGCATCCTGCGCCCTGGCGAGAATATCCTGGACCACAACGTCCGCGCCGCCGTCGTCGCCGATCCGGAAGGCCATCCCATTGAGCTGGTCGGCCCGCTACGAGGCTAAATCTAAACTAATCCACTTCCGCCGGTTCCAGCGCCACCACAGCGGTATCCACCAGCACCTTGCCGGCATGCTCGAACATCACGGTCACACGGTTGCCGATGGCGCTCTGCACCTGGCCGAGCCCCCAATCGGGCTGCCTTGGGTGGCGCACGTAATCGCCGGGCGCGAAGTCAGAGCGATCCACCACAGGCCTCGACATTTTCCCGCATATGGGCGGGCACCGGCGCCGTCGCGGTGGCCTGCGGCGGCGTAGGCAGGGCAATGGCCCGGGCCAGAAGCTGCATTTGTCCGGCACCACCGCCATACACCGCATCCCCCAGTATGGGGTGCCCGAGCAGCGCCGCATGCGCGCGGATCTGGTGTGTCCGTCCGGTTTTCGGCGTGAACTCCACCAGCGCCATGCCGGGCCCCGTGCCCAGCACGCGCCAATGCGTCACCGCGCTCTGCCCGGCCGGGTCCGGCACCATCTTCCAGGCGCGCTCGATCGTCTGCTTGGCGAGCGGCGCGTCGATAACCCCCGCCGCCTCGGCCGGCACGCCGGACAGCACCGCCCAATAGGTTTTATGCACCTCGCCCGCCGCGAAAGCCGCCTGCGCCTGGAGCAGGAACTCCTTCTTCAGCGCGATCACCAGGCAGCCGGCGGTATCCTGGTCCAGCCGGTGCGCCAGCCACGGCCCCTGCCGCCCCCTGCGCCAGCGCTGAAAAAAATCCTCGACACTCGCCCCGCCGGCACGGCCCGGATGCACCGGCAGGCCGGATGGCTTGTCGATGATCAGAAACGCTCGGTCCCGCACCAGAACCGGCGGCGGCTCAGGCTTTGACATGGGCCGGAACGGTCAGGCCGAGCCGCACCGGAATATCCCATTCCTCGCGCGCCCGCCGGTATTCGCGGAACCCGGCCGCCAGGTAATTGGGCAAAGCGCGCGGATGGTCGGCGGTGCAGGTATTCACCGTCATGCCGCCCAACCCCACGGCGCCGCAAAACACCGAATCGACCGCCGCATCGAGCAGCAGCCGCCCCAACCCTTGCCCCATAAACCCTTGGCGCAGTCCAAAATAATTGAGATTCACAAAGGGCCAATAGCCGGCATCGGTCTCATAGAACCCGGCTACCTCACCCTGCACCCGCAGCACGGACACGCTCACCGTGGGGCTCGCAAGGTGCCGCGCCAGCATGTCATCGGGCATCATGCGGCGCAGCCACCACAGCCAGGGCGCACCGATTTCATTATACAGCGCCCGGTACGCCGCCACATCCAGCCGCTCCCGCGTGAGGCTGGCCCCCTTGGGCAACACCGCATCCGGGCGCAATGGCGGCTTCGTCATCCGCAAAAATACCACGGTCACCACCGCCCGCTCGGTCATCTCGCCATCGGCCGGGCGGGCATAGTCCATCATGTTGCCCATAACCGCCCTGCTTAATCGTCAAGGAAGCTGCGCAGTTTGCGGCTCCGGCTGGGATGCTTCAGCTTGCGCAACGCCTTCGCCTCGATCTGCCGGATACGCTCGCGCGTCACGTTGAACTGCTGGCCGACCTCTTCGAGCGTATGGTCGGTATTCATCCCGATGCCAAAGCGCATCCGCAGCACGCGCTCCTCGCGCGGGGTGAGGGAGGAGAGCACGCGCGTCGCCGCCTCGCGCAAATTCGCCTGCACGGCGGCATCGAGCGGGATGATGGCACCCTTATCCTCGATGAAATCGCCGAGATGGCTGTCTTCCTCATCGCCGATCGGCGTCTCCAGGCTGATCGGCTCCTTGGCGATTTTCAGCACTTTCCGCACTTTTTCCAGCGGCATGCCGAGTTTTTCCGCCAATTCCTCAGGCGTCGGCTCACGGCCGATCTCGTGCAGCATCTGGCGCGAGGTCCGCACCAGCTTGTTGATCGTCTCGATCATATGCACGGGGATACGGATGGTCCGGGCTTGGTCGGCGATCGAGCGCGTGATCGCCTGGCGGATCCACCAGGTCGCATAGGTGGAGAATTTATAGCCACGGCGGTACTCGAACTTATCCACCGCCTTCATGAGCCCGATATTGCCCTCCTGGATCAGGTCCAGGAATTGCAGCCCGCGATTGGTGTATTTTTTGGCAATCGAGATCACGAGCCGCAGATTGGCCTCGATCATCTCCTTCTTGGCGCGCGTGGAATCGCGCTCCCCGCGCGAGACCGTGGTATAGACGCGGCGGAATTCCTCGATGGGCAATCCGCCTTCCGCCGCCACCTTGCCGATCTGCGCGCGCAGCTCCAGCACCTGAGGCTCATGCTTGCGGGCGAAGTCCTTCCAGCCCTTACCCGGCAGCTCGGCCACATGCGTCACCCAGCCGGGGTCCATCTCGCGGCCGCGATAATGCTGCAGGAACTCATCCCGGCTCACCTTGCAGCCCTCGGCGAGGCGCAGCATCTGCCCCTCAAGCCCGTTCAGCCGCTGGTTCAGCACCTTGAGCTGGGCCACCAGCTCCTCAATGCGGTTATTATGCAGCCGCACCTGCTCCACCCGCGCCACCAGCTCGTCGCGCAGCTTCTCATAGGCCTTTTCGGAGCGCGAATTAACATCTCCGCCAGAGGTCAGATTGTCGATGCGCTTCGTCTGCAGCTTGGCGAGCTTGTCGTAGAGCTTCTCGATCTCCTCGAAATGCTGGAAAATCTCCGGCTTCAGCTTCTCTTCCAGCGCCGAGAGCGACATGCCGGCGCCCTCGCCCTCATCCTCGTCATCGCTCTCCTCGGGTGCCACAAACCCGGTCGCAGCCGCCTCATCCAGCTCATTGCCGGCCTGCATGGCCTCCAGATCGATAACATCGCGCAACAGCACGCGGCCGTTATTCAGCGCCTCATGCCAGGCGATAATGGCGCGGAAGGTCAGCGGGCTCTCGCACAGGCCCTGGATCATCATATCCCGGCCGGCTTCGATGCGCTTGGCAATGGCGATCTCGCCCTCGCGTGAGAGCAGCTCCACCGTACCCATCTCGCGCAGATACATGCGCACCGGGTCATCCGTGCGGCTTACCGAGGATTCGGAGATATTCCCCGCCTGTTCCTCATCCTCCGCCGCCTCCTCCTTGGGCGCGGGTGCCGCCTCGGCATCCTCGCTCTCCTCGGACTCCACCACCTGCATGCCCATTTCGGACAGCATCGCCATGATGTCCTCGATCTGCTCCGAGGAATTCTGCTCGGCGGGCAGCACGGCGTTCAGCTCGTCAAAGGTGATATAACCGCGCTCCTTGCCCTTCGCGATCAGCCGTTTAACCGCCGCCGACTGGGTATCCAGCACATTGGCTTCAGCTTCGGTTTCGGGGGCGGGGGTTTCGGTCGCGGTCGTGGGCTTGGTTGCCATGGTTGGGCAGTACTCCGAAAGAAGGCGCGTCTATATTTTACTATTCGTTAGATAGGCAATAACCTTGCCCGATTCGAGTCATGATTAGCCTCAATCTGGGCCTCAGCCGGGCCTGTCTGGGTCCTCGTGAAGGCAAAGGCGGCCCGGTTCATCCATCCGCGCCCCCGGCTTCGCCAGCCTCGGCCTCGCGCAGCAGGTGGGTGTAGCGCTTCAGCCGCTCCTGCGCCTCCGCGTCATCCATGCGGGCCGCGTAATCGCGCAGGGCTTCGTCATGCTGGGCGCGCAGGATGCGGATGATGTCACTCATATGGTTATACCAGTTCCACCAATTTCGGATCGCATCGGCCGGGCTCTCCAGGGGGTCGAAAACGCGCCCCTCGTCACGGATAAGGGTGGTTTCCATGTCTCGCACCTGGCCCCCAAGGCCGAGCGCTTCGAGATGGGCGAGGAGGTTTGCTCTGTCAAGTATTTTCGCACTGCAGGCAAAATCATGTAATGCCGCGCGCAGCCGCGCCTCCCCGGGCGGCAAGACAATATGGGCGAAGGCCTCGTCCAGATCATGAATCAGCGCGGGATGCCAGAAAAACGTCGCCAGCATGTGCCGGGCGCGCAGCAGGTCGGATTTTTCGATGTCCGGCGCCTGGCGCGGCGGCATGGCCACCGGGCGTAGCGGGGCCTTGCCCCTGCCACCAAAGCCCTGGCCACCAAAGCCCTGGCCGCCGAAGCCTTGGCCACCGAAGCCCGCCCGTAGCGGCGCCCGGCCCTGCTCGCGCCCCTGGCGCCGCTCGGCATAGAACAACCCGCGCAGATGCTGCTTATATTCGGCGCCCAGGGTTTTATCGGGGATCAGTCCGGCCACCTCATCCAGCCGGTGCAGAAAGGCGGCGTTCTGTTCCGGCGTGGCGCGCGGCTGGCCAGCCGCCAGCATGGGGTAAAGTGCCGCCGAGATGGGCTTGGCACCATCCAGCTCCGCCTGAAACGCCTTGGCGCCGCCTTTGCGGATGAGCGAATCCGGGTCTTCCTGCTCCGGCAGGCGCAGCAATCTGAGCGATTTGTCGGGTGCCAGCTGCGCCAAGGCCAGCTCCGCGGTCTTCAGCGCGGCGCGCTGGCCGGCGGCATCGCCATCAAAACAGATAACCGGCTCCGGGGTGAGGCGCCAGATTTCGTCGAGATGCTCCTCGGTCAGCGCCGTGCCCAATGGCGCCACCGCCCCGGCAAACCCGGCCTGGGCCAGGGCAATGACATCCATATACCCCTCGACCACCACCAGCTTCGCGCCCTTGCGCACGGCATTGCGCGCGAGATCGAGATTATACAGCGCGCGGCGCTTGGAGAACACAGCTGTCTCCGGCCCGTTGACATATTTCGGCTGGCCGTCGCCCATGATCCGCCCGCCAAAGGAAATCGCGGCGCCGCGCCGGTCGCGGATGGGAAACATCACGCGCGAGAAGAACATGTCCACCGGGCCGTTCTCGCCCTGCTTCATCAGCCCGGCCTCCAGCAACTGCCTGGTGCCGATATCCCTGGCCCGTAACGCCCCGGCGAGCTGCCCCCTGCCCTCGCCCGACCAGCCCAGGCCGAACCGCTTTATGGTCGTGTCGGTCAGGCCCCGGCCGCGCAGATATTTGAGCGCCGCCGCGCCTTGCGGCTCGAACAGCCAGCTTGCGTAAGTGGCCACCGCCGCCTCCAGCACCTCGGCGATATCCGCCTGGCGGGCCGCCGCCTCGGCCGCCTGCGGGCTCGGCTTGGGCACCTCCAGCCCGGCCTGCCCCGCCAGCTCCTCCACCGCCTCCATGAAGCTGGCGCCGGTGGATTTCATGACAAAAGTGATCACATCGCCATGCTCGCCGCAGCCAAAGCAGTGGAAATGGTCGTCATAAACATAAAAAGACGGCGTTTTCTCGCCATGGAACGGGCAGCAGCCCTTATGCTCCCGCCCCGAGCGCGCGAGCTTCACGCTCCGCCCGATCACCGCGGCGATCGGGTTCCGGCTCCGCAGCTCATCGAGAAAATTGGCGGGTAAGGCCATTTAGCCCGCAAGCGCGGCCTTCACCGCCGCCGAGGCCATACCCATATCCAGTGCCGCCCCATGTTTGGCCTTCAGCGCGCCGACAACCTTGCCCATATCCTTGGGGCTCGCGGCGCCAGTTACGGTAATCGCCTCCTTAACCGCGGCAGCCAGCGCATCGCCTTCAAGTGTGGTCGGCAGAAACTCGGAAATCACAGCGATTTCCGCCTCCTCCTTCGCCGCCAGCTCCTCGCGCCCACCCTGGCGGTACAAAACCACGGAATCCCGGCGCGACTTGATCATCGAGCGCAGCATGGCAAGGATTTCGTCATCCGGCACGGCATCGATGCCCTTCGGCCGCGCCGCGATATCCGTATCCTTCAGCTTGGCCTGGATCAGGCGCAGCGCATCGGTCCGTTCCTTGGTGCGCGCCAGCATCGATGTTTTGACCGCGGCGGTCAGTTCTTCACGTAAGCCCATTTTCGCTCCTTGCCGGCCATGCCGGAAAAAATTTCCGACCTCATCATAGGAGAGTTGAGGCCGGAGGAAAAATCCAGTAACCAGTCTACATGCAAACGCCCATCGATGAAATCCTGCGCCGCCTGGGTGGCGCCGACGCCGCCGCCACCTTAACCGGCGTCTCGCCCGAAGCCGTGCGCAAATGGCGCAGCGGGGGCGCCATCCCGGCCCGGCACTGGCCCGCCATATGCGCCGCCACCGGCCTGACCATGGCGGATTTTTCAACGCCACCAGCCGAAACCGAAATCCCCCCCGGCGCCACGGCCGCCCTGGTCCTGGCCGATGGCAGCGTGTTCTGGGGCCGCGGCTTCGGCGCGTTCGGCGTCACCGCCCCCTCCGAGCTGTGTTTCAACACCGGGCTGACCGGCTATCAGGAGACGCTGACCGACCCCTCCTATGCCGGCCAGATCATCACCTTCACCTTTCCGCATATCGGCAACGTGGGCACCAACCCCGAGGATATGGAAGCGGCGCAGATTTTCGCCCGCGGCCTGGTGGTGAAGGAGGATTCTGCCCCGCCCTCCAACTATCGCTCAACCGCCGATCTCGGGTCGTGGCTGAAGAAAATGGGCGTTCCGGGCATTTCCGGCATCGATACCCGCGCGCTCACCCTGCGCATCCGCGATCTCGGCGCCCCCAGCGCCGTGATGGCCTACCCCGAGGATGGCCGGTTCGACCTCTCCGCCTTGGTCGCCACAGCCGCCGCCTGGGCCGGGCTGGAAGGCCTCGACCTCGCCAAGGAGGTATCCTGCACCCAGTCCTATAAATGGGAGGATGGCGGCAGCTGGAGCTGGGCGGATGGCTTTGCCAAGACCGGCGCCGGCAAGCGCGTCGTGGCGATCGATTACGGGGCCAAGCGCAACATTCTGCGCTCCCTGGCCTCAGCCGGCTGCGAGGTGTTCGTGGTGCCCGCCACCGCGACGTTCGAGCAGGTGATGAGCCTTAACCCGGCGGGTGTTTTCCTCTCCAACGGCCCGGGCGATCCGGCGGCGACGGCGGCCTATGCCGTGCCGGTCATCCAGCAGATCATTATGGCCGGCCGCCCGATTTTCGGCATCTGCCTCGGCCACCAGTTGCTCGCCACCGCACTGGGCGGGCGCACCTACAAGCTGGAGCGCGGCCATCGCGGCGCTAACCAGCCGGTGCAGGATCTGGTGACGGGGAAGGTTGAGATCACCTCGCAGAATCACGGGTTTGCCGTGGATCAGGCGAGCCTGCCCGAGGGGGTGGAGGTAACGCATGTGTCGCTGTTCGACGGCTCGAATGAAGGCATCGCGTGCAAGGCCAAGCGGGTATTCTCTGTGCAGTATCATCCCGAGGCGAGCCCGGGGCCGAGCGATAGTTCGTACCTGTTCAAGCGGTTTGTGGAGATGCTGGGGTGATCTTCACACCACCCGGTTATTGCGCGGACCGGCATGGAAGGTGGATTGCTTCACGAATTACCGGCGGGTTGCAGGGCGGTGCCCTGATCTTACACTTTAGGAACTGAAATGCCCAAACGCACTGACATAAAATCCATCATGATCATCGGCGCCGGGCCGATCGTCATAGGCCAGGCCTGCGAGTTTGACTATTCCGGGGCGCAGGCGTGCAAGGCTTTGCGCGAAGAGGGCTACCGCGTCATCCTGGTCAACTCCAACCCCGCCACCATCATGACCGATCCGTCCCTGGCGGATGCCACCTATATCGAGCCGATCACGCCTGAGATGGTGGAGAAGATCATCATCAAGGAGAAGCCCGACGCGCTGCTGCCCACCATGGGCGGGCAGACCGCACTCAATACCGCCATGAGCCTTGCCAAATCCGGCGTGCTTGAGCGGCTTGGTGTCGAGCTGATCGGCGCGAAGGCCGATGTCATCGACCGTGCCGAGGACCGCCTGAAATTCCGCGATGCCATGGCCGAAATCGGCATCATGGGGCCCAAATCGGCCATCGCGCATAATCGCGAGGAGGCCGCGGCGGCGCTGGAGCTGGTCGGCCTGCCGGCGGTTATCCGCCCCTCCTTCACTTTGGGCGGCACCGGCGGCGGCATCGCCTATAACCGCGAAGAATTTTTCGAGATCTGCCTGGGCGGCATCGATGCTTCGCCCACGAATGAAGTGCTCGTGGAAGAATCCGTACTCGGCTGGAAGGAATATGAATTCGAGGTCGTGCGCGATTGCGCCGATAACTGCATCATTGTCTGCTCCATCGAGAATATCGACCCGATGGGCGTGCATACCGGCGACAGCGTAACGGTCGCCCCCGCGCTCACGCTCACGGATAAAGAATTCCAGATCATGCGCGATGCCTCCATCGCCTGCCTGCGCCGCATCGGCGTGGATACCGGCGGCTCCAACGTGCAATTCGGCATCAACCCGGTGGATGGCCGGCTCGTCGTCATCGAGATGAACCCGCGTGTGTCCCGTTCATCGGCGCTGGCGTCCAAGGCGACGGGCTTTCCCATTGCCAAAATCGCCGCAAAGCTTGCTGTCGGCTATACGCTGGACGAGTTACAGAACGATATCACCAAGGCAACACCTGCCTCTTTCGAGCCGGTGATCGACTATGTGGTGATCAAGATACCTCGTTTTACCTTCGAGAAATTCCCCGGCACGCCGGCCTTGCTGTCCACCTCGATGAAATCCGTCGGCGAGGCCATGGCGATTGGCCGCAACTTTGCCGAAGCTTTGCAAAAAGGCCTGCGCTCGCTGGAAACCGGACTCTCCGGGCTCGATGAAATTCCGCCCCCCGGCGATGGCACGCCCGATGCCTATAAAGCTGCACTTTCAACCCCGCGCCCCGACCGCCTGCTGATGGCGGCCCAGGCTTTGCGCGCCGGACTTACGGTTGAGGAAATCCACGCCGCCTGCAAATTCGACCCCTGGTATCTCAACCAGATGCAGATCATCATCGACGCCGAAAACGAGGTGAAAAAATGCGGCCTGCCGCGCGAGGCCTTTGCGCTCCGCCGCCTTAAAGCCCTGGGTTTCGCCGATAAGCGCCTGGCTGAGCTTGCCGGACAGAAGGAAGCCGCCGTCACCGCCGCGCGGCTCAAGCTCGGAGTCACACCTGTATATAAGCGCATCGACACCTGCGCCGGCGAGTTTTCCTCCGCCACCTCCTATATGTACGGCACCTATGAAGGCAGCTACGGCACCCCGCTCTGCGAAGCCAATGTTTCCGACAGGCAGAAAATCG
>JAKBAV010000102.1 GCA_021826225.1 Pseudomonadota bacterium
TTCAATGTCGGCCGCTCGGACCAGAATTACCAGGTCATCGAAATCGCCCAGGCCGTGGCCCGGACCGTACCCGGCTGCCGCATCGAAATCGCCGATGGCGCCGGCCCGGATACCCGCTCCTACCGCGTGAATTTCGACAAGATTTTCCGCGCCATGCCGGATTTCTCACCGCAATTCGACGTGCTGAAAGGCGCCCTTGAACTCTATGAAAGCTTCACCGCCGCCGGGCTGACGCGCGATGATTTTGAAGGCACACGCTACAAGCGGACCGGCACGGTCAAAGCCCTGATGGCCGCGGGCCGGCTGGATTCTTCCCTGCGGCAGGCGCCAGTTTCATGATCGTGAGGCGGTAATGGTGGCCATCATATTCGGCGCGGCCGGCGGCATCGGAGCCGCCTTCGTCGAAGCCCTGGGGCCAGACACTATCGGGCTTTCCCGGCACAGCGCCCCCCCGCTCGACCTCGAGGATGAGACCTCCATCGCCGCGGCGGCGGCCTGGTTCGCGGCGCAAAATCTCGTCGCGGATTTAATGCTCGATGCCACCGGCTTTCTGCATGGCAACGGCTTCCGCCCGGAGAAGAGCTGGGCCGGGATAGACCGTGAACAAATGCTGCGGAATTTCGCCATCAACGCGGTCGGACCTGCCTTGCTGATGAAGCATTTCCTGCCCTTGCTCCCGCGCAACCAGCGCGGCGTCTTCGTCACCCTGTCGGCCAAAGTCGGCAGCATCGGCGATAATGCAAGCGGCGGCTGGTATAGTTACCGGGCCGCGAAAGCCGCGCTGAACCAGATCACGCATACCGCGGCCCTCGAATTGCGGCGCCACCGCCCGCTGGCAATCTGCGTGGCGATGCATCCGGGAACGGTGGAGACGAAATTATCGGCGCCCTTCGCCAAAACGGGCCTCACCGTAAGGTCGCCCGCTTTGGCGGTGGCACAGATGCTGCCGGTGATCAGCGGGCTGAATGTTACGGATACCGGCGGATTTTTCAGCTATGACGGAAGCCTGTTGCCCTGGTGAGGGATATCGCGCGTCACAACCCCCGCACAAACCCCTCCACCGCCTCCAGAATATACCCCCGCCGCACCTCATCAATCCCCGGATAAACCCCGATCCAGAACGTATTCGTCATCACCATATCCGCATTCGGCGTCTCGCCGAAAACCCGGAAATTGCGCCCCTTCATATAAGGCTGGCGGATCAGATTCCCACCGAACAGATAGCGCGTGCCGATGCGCGCGCGGTTCAGATGCTGCACCAGCGCATCGCGCGTGAACGGCGCCTCCGCCCGCACGGTCAGCGGAAAGCCGAACCAGGACGGGTCCGACCCCGGCGTTGCCTCAGGCAGGATCAAAAACTCCTCCCATTTCCTGAAACCTTCGTAAAGTGCCGCAAAATTCTCACGCCGCGCGGCGATGAACCCGTCCAGCCGGTCCAACTGCGCCAGCCCCACCGCCGCCGACATATCGGTCATCTTCAGGTTATAGCCGAGATGCGAATAGGTGAATTTATGGTCGTACCCGGCCGGCAAACCGCCGAGCTGCCAGCCAAACCGTTGCTTACACGTATTGTCCTGGCCGGGCTGGCACCAGCAATCCCGCCCCCAGTCTCGGATGCTTTCCACAGCCCGCTTCATCGTCGAGCCGCGCGTGAACACCGCCCCGCCCTCGCCGGTGGTGATATGATGCGCGGGATAAAAGCTCAGGGTCGAAACATCGCCGAAACGTCCCACCTGCGCGCCCTTATACGTACCGCCCAGAGCATCGCAGCAATCCTCCACCACGCGCAGGTCATGCTTCCTCGCCACCGCCATAACCGTATCGATATCGAACGGATTGCCCAGCGTATGCGCGATCACGATGGCCCGGGTCCGCGGCGTCACCGCCGCCTCGATCAGCTCGGCGCGGATATTATAGCTCGGCAATTCCGCATCGATGAACACCGGCACCAGGTTGTTCTGCAAAATCGGATTAACCGTGGTGGGAAATCCCGTCGCGCAGGTAATCACCTCATCGCCCGGCCGCAACGCCGCATCGCCATGCAGATGGCTGGTGAGAGCCGAGACCGCCAGCAGATTGGCCGATGAGCCGGAGTTGCAGGTGAGCAGATAACGCGCGCCCAGCACTTTCGCCAGCCGCTCCTCGAAGGCATCGTTGAAGCGCCCCGTGGTGAGCCAGAAATCCAGCGCGGAATCCACGAGCGAAACCATTTCCGGCGCGCCGAACACCTTGCCGTTCACCGGCACGGGCGAGCGCGCCGCATCAAAGGGTTTCACGCCATGCGCCAGCTCGGCATAGCGGGCGGAGAGCCGCAGAATTTCCGCGCGCAGCAGCGCCGCATCCTGTTCAATGGCGATATCGTTCATGCGGCTCACTCCTGGGAGGACGGCTCAAAAGCCGATCCGTTCTTTCTCGATCACGTAAGGGCGCTTCTGCACCTGGGTATGGATGGCGCCGACATATTCACCGATAATGCCGATGGATACCAGCTGCACCGCGCCCAGGAAGAACAGCCCGATCACCATGGGGGCGATGCCGATATCGAAGCTGCGCCAGAAAACCAGCTTGTACAGCAGGTAGCCAATGCCGGTGAGCAGCGAGCCCAGCGCGGTCACGAAGCCGAGCCCGGTAACCAGCCGCAGCGGCACCTTGGAGAGGTTGGTGATGCCGAGCATCGCCATGTCATAGAGCGCGTAGAAATTATTGCTGGTAACGCCACGCCGGCGCACCGGCTGGTCATACGGAATGGTAATGGTGGACAGGCCGATTTCCGAGACCATGCCGCGAAAATACGGGTACGGGTCGCCGAAGCGGCGCACGGCCTCGACGAATTGCCGGTCATACAGGCCAAAGCCGGTAAAATTCTGGATGGTGCTGATGGCCGAAAGCCGCTCCACCACGCGGTAGTAGAATTTGCGGATCCAGAACATCAGCGGGTCTTCCTCGGAGCTCCGCTTGGTGCAGACCACCACTTTGTAACCCGCGCGCCATTGTTCCACCAGCTCCGGGATCATCTCCGGCGGGTCCTGCAAATCCGCGACAATGCTGATCACCGCCTCGCCATCGGCGGCCAGAAACGCATGCATGGGCGAGCGTATATGCCCGAAATTCCGCGCATTCACGATGATTTTGACACGCCGGTCCGCCGCCGCGACATCCCGCAGCACGGCCACCGTATTATCGCTGGAGGCGTTATCGATGAGGATATGCTCATAGGTGCAGTCCGGCACGCGCGCCATGGCGGCGGCCACGCGCGCGCACAGCTCGCGCACATTGGCTTCCTCGTTATAGCACGGGGTAATGACGCTCAGCCGGGTCATGAGGTCTCGATCTGCCTTTCCTGTAACCCAGCGTTTACCCTTGTAAGGGGCTTGCGGGCCAGGGGCAAAATGACACGTCGTGGTAAATTCAGCTTTACCAGCCCGCCTCAGCAAATCGCGACATTGGCGGCCAGCCCGCCCAGGCTGGTCTCCTTATACTTGCTCTGCATGTCAATCCCGGTCTGGCGCATGGTCTCGATCACGGCATCGAGCGAGACGATATGCGTCCCATCGCCATGCAAGGCGAGCGAGGCGGCGGTAATGGCCTTCATGGCGCCAAACGCGTTGCGCTCTATGCACGGCACCTGGACCAGCCCGCCCACCGGGTCGCAGGTCATGCCGAGATGATGCTCCATGGCGATCTCGGCGGCATTCTCCACCTGGCCGTTACTGCCGCCCAGCGCCGCGCATAAACCGGCCGCCGCCATGGCCGCGGCCGAGCCCACCTCACCCTGGCAGCCAACCTCCGCCCCCGAAATCGAGGCATTACGCTTGATCAGCCCGCCAATGGCCGCGGCGGTGAGGAAGAAAACCTGCATCCCGGCCGCATCGGCGCCGGGGCAGAAATCGAGGTAATAGCGCAGCACGGCGGGAATAACCCCGGCCGCGCCATTGGTCGGCGCGGTCACCACCCGTCCGCCGGCGGCATTCTCCTCATTCACCGCCATGGCAAAGGCCGCCACATAATCCATATAGCCATGCGGCGGCGCGTCATTCACCGGCGGGCGGGCACGCAGCGTGGCGTAGATTTTCGGTGCGCGCCGCCGCACATGCAGCCCGCCGGCCAGCTCGCCCTCCCGCGTCAGCCCGCGCGCGATGCAGCCCAGCATGGTGGCGGCGATTGTCTCGATATAGCCGCGTATCTCGGCACCGGGGCGGCGGGCGGCTTCATTGGCAAAGGCCAGCGCGGCAATGCTGAGCCCGGCATTGGCGGCGGCAAGCAGCAGCCCGGCGGCGTCCTCATACGGGTAGGGCAGCGCCGGCGCCTCCGCCGCCATCCCGGCCTCACCCTCCTCCACCACAAACCCGCCGCCGACCGAAAAGCATAATTTTTCCGCCAGCACCGCGCCATCCGCGCCAAAAGCCGCAAAACGCATGGCATTGCTGTGGCGGGTGAACTGGGTTTCGCGGTCAAAGCAAATATCCCTCACCGGGTCGAACGCGATATCCCGCCCCTGGGGCAGGGTCAGCCGGCATTCATGCAGAATCCGGCGCAAGGCAGTTTCGGCCTCATCCGGCTCGATATTATCGGGCGCGAAACCGGCCAGGCCCAGGATCAGCGCCTTATCGGTGGCATGGCCCTTGCCCGTCCAGGCGAGCGAGCCATAGGCGGTGGCGGTAAGCCGGGCTACAGGCAGCCGCGCCAGAGCCGCGCGGAAATCACAGGCCGCGCGCATCGGGCCGATCGTATGGGACGAGGACGGCCCGATGCCGATCTTGAACAGATCGAGCAAGGAAACCGGCGGCGTCGGGGCTCCGCTCCTGGGCATGCGGCAAGGCTAGAACCCGCGGCGCGGCTTGTCGAGTTAGCCGCCATGGCGCCGCACGGCGCGGCATCAGCCGGCCCGCTGGTTTGCCAGCCTGTCATCGGGCTGCTATCGCAATCGGCCTGCGCGCGGACCGCGCGCGAACATATTGGCACATCAAAAGGCGGGGCGAAGTGGCGGCGCAAAAATCCTGGGGCCGGGCCTGGCATGGCAGAAGCTACGATCTCGGCCGCATGACCCTGCCCGAGCTGTGGCGCGCCTACCTCACCTACCCCGCCATCAATCTGTACGCCCTCCTCGCCTTGCTCGCCGGCGGCGCCGCCATTTTCACCGCCCGGCCGTGGCGGCACCTGGCCCTGCCCGTCGCCGTCACGCTGCTGGTCTACCCGCTCATCTGGTACGGGCTGCACCGCTACGTGCTGCACGGGCGCTGGCTCTACCGCATGCAATGGTCCGCCACCCTGTGGAAGCGCATTCATTTCGACCATCACCAGGACCCGCACAGGCTGGAAGTGCTGTTCGGCGCGCCGGCCAATACCGTGCCCACCATGGCCCTCATCACCGCCCCCATCGGCTACGCGCTGGCCGGCTGGCCCGGCGCCTGTGCTGCCTTCGCCACCGCCCTGCTCACCACCTGCGTGTATGAGTTCATCCATTGCATCCAGCACCTCAACTACAAACCCTCCACCGCCATCTTGCAAAAACTCAAACGCGACCATCTGCTGCATCATTTCCATAACGAAAACGGCAATTACGGCATCGTCAGCTTCGCGCCCGACATGCTGTTCCGCACCTACCATCCCGGCGCGCGCGGCTGGGCCCGCAGCCCCACCGTGTTCAACCTCGGCTACGACCTCGCCGAGGCCCGGCGCTACCCCTGGGTGATGCAGGCCACCGGCGCCCCGCCACGCGACAAACCTTCCAGCGCCCGCCAGGAGTCCTGACATTGAGCGACATCACCATCATTCCCGTTTCCGGCAAGGCCATGCTGAAGCGTTTCATCCTCCTGCCCGAGCGCCTGCACGCCGATGACCCGCATTACATCGCCCCCCTGCACATGGAGCGCATGGAAGCGCTGACCGCGAAAAACCCGTTTTTCGGCCATGCCGAAGTGCAGTTCTGGCTCGCCACGCGCAACGGCCGGGATATCGGCCGCATCAGCGCGCAGATCGACCATCTCGCCCTCACCATCCGCCCCGACGCGCCAGGCCAGTTCGGCATGATCGCGGCTGAAAACGATGCCGCGATTTTCAGCGCCCTGCTCGATACCGCGGCGGACTGGCTGCGCGCGCGCGGCAAAACCCGCATGGAAGGCCCCTTCAACCTCAACATCAACGAGGAAACCGGCCTGCTCGTCGCCGGCTTCGACACCCCGCCAATGCTGATGATGGGCCACGACAAACCCTATATCGCCGCGCGGCTCGAAGAATACGGGCTGGTCAAGGCCAAGGATGTCTACGCCTATATGTATGACATAACCCAGGGCATGCCCGTCAGCGTCCGCCGCCTGCTCGACCGCCCCTTGCCACCCGATTTCACGGTCCGCCGGCTCAACCTCAAACGCCTGAACGAAGAGGTCCATATCGTAACGGATATCTTCAACGATGCCTGGGCCGGCAATTGGGGCTTCGTACCGTGGACCGAAACCGAGGCGGACTACCTCGCCAAAGCCCTGAAGCCGCTGCTCGACCCGCGCCTCACCAGCGTCGTGGAATGCAAGGGCGAGCCCGTCGGCTTCCTCATCGGCCTGCCCAACATCAACGAGGCCATCCGCGACCTGCACGGCAAAATGCTGCCCTTCGGCTGGACCAAACTCCTCTGGCGCCTGAAAGTAAGCGGCGTAACCACCGGCCGCGTGCCCCTGATGGGCGTAAAGCGCACAACCGCCCGTGGCATGGTCGGGGGCATGCTCCCCTTCATGATGATGGACATGGTCCGCGAGCAAGCCATGAAAATGGGCTTCAAGCAAATCGAATTATCATGGATCCTCGAAGACAACCTGCCAATGCGCCGCATGAACGAAAGCCTCGGCGCAAAGGCCTATAAAACCTACCGGATTTACGACAAG
>JAKBAV010000018.1 GCA_021826225.1 Pseudomonadota bacterium
CCTCGTAGCGGTAGCCCTGCGCGGGGTAGTAATATTGCGGCGGCGGCGCGTAGGCGGGCGGCGGCGCATAATAATAGGGCGGCGGCGGTGGCGGATAATAGGCCGGGCCGCCCAGGCTGAACATGACGGCCGGACCGCCCCAGTCATCACCATCCGCCCTGGCGGCATGGCTGGCGCCAAACACCATGACGGCGAGGGCGGCAGCACCCAGAAGATGTTTCAAAACCATGGATATTCTCCTCAGATCGCGCTTGCGGTTGCAAATCCGCGGATCGGCCGCGGCGCCCGATCATGCCATCAGGCCAGGAAAATACGGCGAAACGCGGCGGGATTTACGCCGGAAATATGGCGCTTTACTTGCGCTGGAAGCGCTAGTCCGGGGTTGATGCCAGATTCAGCGGCATGGCGCTGAGCAGCCGGTTGATGACCGGATCGTCGTACCGGCTGGCTGAGCGGCGTATTGCTCATGGGATGAATCTACCAATGAAAGCAATTTAATTTGTGCGTGGCGGGTCCGCGATCAGACGCCATCGCCAAAGAGACCACGCGCGGGCTATGGGGTCTGGATTTGACCACGCTTTGGATCCCGTCGCCGCAGCGCTTTTTGATTATGAATTCAAAATATATATCCGTTGCGTCATGCGGTTCTACGAACTCACGGCGGGAATGAGGCGGTTTGTTGTTGTGAATGGGGCGGCCATCCCTATATCCAGACGGTGCTTGATGTTTTGAAAATTCCAATGCTTGACCGCAATAATGCCGTTTTCCTGGATGTTGACGGCACCTTGCTGGATATCGCGCCGACGCCGATGGCGGTGCGGGTGCCCGAGGGCCTGCGCGATTTGCTCAGAGCTGTAGCGGCGCGGCAGGAGGGTGCGTTCGGCTTGATCTCGGGCCGCAGCGTGGCGGATATCGACCATCTGTTGGGCCCTGGTTTTCTGCTCGCCGCCGAGCATGGCGCGGTGCTGCGCGATGCTGGCGGGCGGATTTTCGAGTCGTGCACACCGCCGTCGGCGCTTGTGCCCGTTACCGCGCGGTTGCGGCGGGCTGTCGCCGATTGGCCCGGCAGCCTGGTGGAGGAAAAGATGTTCGGCGTGGTGGTGCATTGGCGCCAGGCGCCGCACGCCGCGGCGCAGCTTGGCGCGCTGGCCGCTGAACTCGCCGCCGCCTCGCCCGAGCTAATGTTGCAGCCGGCACATGAGGCCATCGAGATTCGCGCCGCCGGGGCCGATAAGGGCCGGGCGCTTGCCAGGCTAATGGCACAGGCGCCCTTCGCCGGACGCGTGCCGGTATTCGTGGGCGATGATGCAACCGACGAACCGGCGATTGCGGTGGCGCGGCGTATGGGTGGGTGCGGGCTGCATGTGGCGCGGGATTTTGGCGGCAGCACGGAGGCGGTGCGCGCCTGGCTGCGCCATACGCTGGAGGATGACAATGCCTGAGCCCTATGCGCCCGATCTTAACCTCGCGCTGATCGGTAACGGCGCCATTGCCGCATTGGTTGACCCGCAAGGCCGCATCAACTGGTGTTGCTGGCCGAGGCTCGATGGCGATCCGATCTTTCATGCGCTGCTCGGCGGCGCGCGCGATGATGGGTATTGCAGCGTCGCACTCGATGGCCAGGTTTCGGCGGTGCAGCGCTATTTGCCCAACACGCCGATGCTCGAGACGATATTGCGCGATGGCGATGGCGGGGAGGTTCGCGTCATCGATTTCTGCCCGCGCTTTCGCCAGTACGGGCGGATGTTCTGCCCACCAATGCTGGTGCGGCGGATGGAGCCGGTTTGCGGCACGCCGCGGATCAAGCTGAAGCTCCGGCCCGGCTTTGATTACGGCGCGCAGCACCCGCAACCCTCGGCCGGCAGCAACCATCTGCGTTATGCCGGAAGCGAATTCGCGGTACGCGCCACGACCAATCTGCCGCTCTCCTATATCGTCCACGAACAAAGTTTCGTGCTGCTGCTGCCAGGCACCATCGTGCTCAGCCCTGACGAGCCCCTGAACACGGCGCCGGATGCGCTGTTCAGCCACTTCCACGGCGAGACGCTGGCCTACTGGCATAACTGGGTGACCGACCTCAACGTGCCGTTCGACTGGCAGGAAGCGGTGATCCGCGCCGCCATCACGCTGAAATTATGCACCTATGAGGATACGGGCGGCGTGGTCGCGGCACTCACCACCTCGATTCCTGAGGCGCCCGGCTCCGGGCGCAACTGGGATTACCGCTTCTGCTGGCTGCGCGATAGTTTTTTCACCATCGCAGCACTCAACCGGCTTTCCGCCACGCGCACGATGGAGCATTACCTGCGCTTCGTGCTGAATGCCGTGCGCTGGTCGGAGTTCAATGAAATTCCGCCGCTGTTTCCCATCGCGCCGGGCCGCTCGACCGAGGAGATGATCGTGCCGCATCTGCCGGGCTTTTGCGGTGATGGTCCGGTGCGGATCGGCAATGCCGCCGTGGGGCAGCGCCAGAATGATGCCTATGGCGCGATCATCCTCAGCCTGGCGCAGCTTTTTCTCGACCGCCGCCTGGCCGTGCAGGGCGATGTGGCGCTGTACCGGAGCCTGTGTGCGCTGGGCAAAGTCGCCGAGCGGGTGGCGTTCGAGCCCGATGCGGGGATATGGGAGTTTCGCGGTCGTGCCCGAGTGCATAGTTTTTCCGCGACCATGTGCTGGGTGGCGCTGTCGCGCCTGGCGTTGATCGCGCATTCGGTGGGCTGCGACGAGGAGGCCCGCGATTGGGCGGCGCGCGCGGCGAAACTCCGCAGCGAGATCATGGCGCGGATCGTGACCCGGGAGGGCTGGATTTCCGCCGTGCTGGATGCGGAGGTGCTCGATGCCTCGGTGCTCATCCTACCCGAGATCGGCTTCATCGCGCCCGATGCGCCGGAATTTCTCGCGACACTCGATGTCGTGGAGGCGCGGTTGATGCGCGGCGGTTTCGTGCTGCGCTACGAGGACCCGGATGATTTCGGGCTGCCGGAAACCGCGTTTCTGCTCTGCAGCTTCTGGTATGTCGGCGCACTGGCGCTGGCGGGGCGGCGCGAGCAGGCGCTTGTCATGTTCGAACGCATCCTCGCGCATCGCAATCATGTCGGCCTGCTCTCGGAGGATCTGGCGCCCGGCGGCGCCGGGAAGCCGGCGCGGCTTTGGGGGAATTTTCCGCAGACCTATTCGCATGTCGGGCTCATCCTATGTGCCATGCGTCTGTCAAGAAGTTGGGAGGAAGGACTATGGCGCGCCTCGTAATTGTTGCAAATCGCGTCCCTAACCCTGACGAGCAGGGTAATCCCAGGGCCGGCGGCCTGGCGGTGGCGCTGGGCGATGTACTGGTGCCGGGCACGATCTGGCTCGGCTGGTCGGGCGCGCGTGCGGCGGTCACCTCCACCGTGCCGCGCATCGTCGAGGACCGCGATGTCACCTACGCCACGATCGATCTGGGCGAGGCGGATTACCGCTCTTACTACCAGGGCTTTTCCAACGGCACGCTATGGCCGCTGCTGCACATGATGCCGGGACTCACGACGTATCATCGCGAGGATTATATCGGCTATCGCGGGGTCAACCGGGCCTTCGCGCAGGCGCTGGCGGCCATGGTGGATGCTGATGACCTGATCTGGATTCATGATTATCAGCTGCTCACCGTGGCGGCGGAGTTGCGCGCGCTGGGCGTGCAGAACCGCATCGGCTTCTTTCTGCATATCCCCTTTGCCCCGCCAGAGATTTTCGAAATCCTACCGCCGGCGAAGGAAGTGCTGCGCGCGCTGTGCGCCAATGATGTGATCGGCTTTCAGACGGAAGGCGACCGCACCGCGTTTCTCGCCTGCATCAAGGCGCTGCTGGAGATCGAACCGTTGCCCGATGGCAGGTTCCCGATCGATGGCCGTGAGGTGCGGACGATCGTCACCCCCATCGGCATTGATTCGGAGGGCTTCAGCCGCCTCGCCGGCCGCGCCGTGCTGCGCGCCGAAACACGGCGCATGACCGAGAGCCTGGTCGGTCGCGCCTTGATGATCGGCGTCGACCGGCTGGATTATACCAAGGGCCTGCCGGGGCGGTTCGGTGCCTATGAGCGCTTCCTGGCGAGCTATCCGCAGCACCGGCGCAAGATAAGCTATCTCCAGATCGCGGCACTTTCGCGTAGCGATGTGGAGCATTACGATGAATTACGTAACGAGCTGAGCCATAAGGCGGGCGATATCAATGGCGCCTATTCAGATTTTGACTGGGTGCCGCTGCGATACATGACACGCACGGCGAGTCGCACGGCCATTGCCGGGCTGTACCGGGTGGCGCGGATCGGCCTTGTCACGCCGCTGCGCGACGGCATGAACCTGGTCGCCAAGGAATACGTCGCGGCGCAGAACCCGGCCGATCCGGGGGTGCTTATCCTGTCACGCTTCGCCGGTGCCGCCGCTGAGATGACCGAGGCGGTGCTGGTCAATCCGTTCGATGTGGATGAGGTGGCGAACGCCATCCATATCGCCCTGACCATGTCCGATGATGAACGCCTGAGCCGCCACGATGCGCTGCTTGCCAAAGTATATTCCAGCAGCGCCGAGGCATATTGCACGAGCTTCGTCGCGGCATTGCGCGATGTACGGGGGATTCCCGCCATCGAGCTGCGTTATGGCGGCAGCACGATAAAAATGCGCGCCTGAAACCGCGGTGTTGCGCTATGGGCGGCTCTGGCCACGGCGCCGGAATTGTTAAGCGTGCATATATTATGCACTTTAAGCATGTGCACGAACGAGTTGCAGCGGCAGTGAATTGCAAAAAAGACCAGATCAACACAGGAGCCATGCCGAGCGCACATGGAGATCAAGGGTTTGTGTATAGTCAGTGACACGGCGTGAAGCCTATAGGGCGAGCCAGATTTGGAACTGAAGGATACCCGGTGATGAGAATTCCGTTCACGCGCAAAACTGACGGTGCCGCCGCTGAAATCGCGGCGCTGCAGCGGCAGCTCGAATGTGCCAGGCTGCGGATTACCGAATTGACGCTCGATAATATCCAGAAGGCTAACGAGATCGTGATGCTTAAGGATTATCGCGGCATGCCCTCAGGCACGCCGCGGCTCATCAGGGCGGCGGGCAAGGAACGGACGATGCCCGCCTTACCGGCCAATTCCGAGATCGGGCGGCTGGTTCAGGCCTGCTGATATCAACGGACCAGCCCCTCGCAGGGCCGGTCCGTCCGGGTGGGTAGGTGGGATCAGGCCCCCGTATCCACCAGAACCAGCTCGGCATCGTCCAGGGCGGTGATGCGCAGGGTTTCTGTTTCCGCAATCGCGGCGCCATCGCGCGTGTTGACCTCGATACCAGCGATGCTCACCCGGCCTTTCGCCGGCACGAGGTATCCGAAGCGCTCCTTGCCAAGCGCATAGTCAAGGCTCTCTCCGGCTTTGAGTGTCGCGCCCAGCACGCGGCCATCGGCGCGGATCGGCAGGGCGCCCTCGTCATCCGCGAAACCCGAGGCCAGCACGACGAATTTGCCAGATCGATCGGTTTTCGGGAAAGGCTGCGCGCCCCAGCCGGGCGCCTTGCCGGTGGCGGTGGGGATGATCCAGATCTGGAACAGGGTGGTGGCCTCATCCTCGAGATTATACTCGCTATGCGCGATGCCGGTGCCGGCCGACATCACCTGCACGTCACCAGCCTCGGTGCGGCCGGTATTGCCCAGGCTGTCCTTATGCGTGATGGCGCCGGTGCGGACATAGGTGATGATTTCCATGTCGCGATGCGGGTGGGTGGGAAAGCCGGTATGCGGCGCGATCTTGTCGTCATTCCACACCCGCAGGGCCCCCCAGCTCATGCGGGCGGGGTCGTGATAATGGCCAAAGGAGAAATGGTGGCGGGCGTCGAGCCAGCCATGGTCGGCATGGCCGAGTGTGTCAAAGCGGCGAAGGTCGATCATGGGATACATCCTTGGTTGGCGGTTGCGTTGACACAAGGGATAGAGCGGGGCCAGAACCATTAAAATAGAAATGATGGAAAACCACGGATGCCAATAACTGCATGGTAGGCCTGCCCGACCTCGAAGCCTGGGCGATTTTCGCCAAAGTGGCCGAGACCGGCTCCTTCGCCCAGGCCGCCGCCGCGCTGGGGCTGGCCAACCCCACCGTTTCCAAAGCCATTACCCGGCTAGAGCAGCGGCTGGGTGCTGCCTTGCTGCACCGCACCTCGCGGCGGCTGTCGCTCACTGAAACCGGGCGAGGAGCCCTGGCCCGGGCGGCGCGTATACTGGCCGAGGGCGAGGCGGTTGAGGCCGAGGCCGCCAGCCAGGCCGTGGCGCCGCGCGGGCTGATCCGGTTCGCGGCGCCTATGTCGTTCGGGGTGCGCCATCTCGCCCCGGTGTTGCCGGAGTTTCTGAGCCTCTACCCCGATGTGGAAGTGGAAATGCAGCTCAGCGATGCCCTGGTGGATCTGGTGGGCAGCGGGTTCGACCTGGCGCTCCGCATTGCCGGGCTCGAGGATTCCTCGTTGCGCGCCCGGCGCCTATGCGCCGTGCGCCGGCCGCTGGTCGCGGCCCCCGGGTATCTCGCGCGCCATGGCCGCCCGCGGCACCCGCGCGAGCTGGTGGGCCATGCGGCGTTAATTTACACCGGCATATCCAATCCAGCGGTGTGGAAGTTCAGCCATGCCGGGCAGGGGGATTTTCTGGTGCCGGTGCGGGGCCGGCTGCGGGCCAATAATGCCGACATGTTTCTGCCCGCTCTGCTGGCTGGGCAGGCCGTTGCCGTGCAGCCGGAATTCATGGTGTTTCAGGAGCTGGCCGATGGCAGGCTGGAAGAAATTTTGCCCGACTGGCATGTGCCGCCCATAGCGCTCAACCTCGTTACCCCGCCCAGCGTTCTGCGCCCGGCCCGGGTGAGCGTGCTGATGGATTTTCTCGCCACCCGGTTTGCCGCCGCACCCTGGTCGCACCGTCCGCCCGGCTGAGGCCCGGGCTATTCCCCGGGCCTGGCGCGTGATTAATGCGCGTGATTAATGCATGTAGCCAGGGCCGAAGCCGCCCACCAGCCAGACGACCAGCAGCACGATGAGGATGAGGCCGAGCACGCCGCCGGAGCCACGGCCACCATAGCTGCGATGCGCGTAATACCCGCCGCCGCCGCCGAAAACCAGAATCAGTATGAGGATGATGAGGATGAGCGACATTAAGTTTCCTTCCCAAAAATTGCCCTGTCGGATCAGTAGATTGGACGCCACATTGGCGGGTATAAGGGCAAACGAAATTAAACTCCCGTTACCAGGGTGCCTGGCGGGGCGGGGTGCGGCGGCTGCGCCGACGCTTTGCATTGTATCTTCCGGGGTTCACTGTTAATTTTCGCCTATTGGTTGCAAATCTCCGCAGCCGTTAACCCTTCAGCCGCTCAAGGTGCCGCCATGCCGGACGACCACGCCACGATTCCCCGCCGCAAGGACGGCGCCGCCGCCGCAAGGCGCGCCCGGCAGGCACCGTTTCCGGAGCTGGCCAGGGGCCTGAGCGGGCTCGATGCGCGGCGCAGCGTGGCGGTGCTCGCCGCGCAATGGGGCGTGATTCTGGGTGTGATCGCGCTGGCCATGCATGCAGGGCACGGCCCGCTGCACTGGCTGGCGGCGGTTTTCGCCATCGTGGTGGTGGCCGGCCGGCAGCAGGCGCTGGCAACGTTGATGCATGATGCCGCGCATTACCGGCTGTTCCAGAACCGTCTGCTCAACGATACGGCGAGCGACCTGCTCTGCGCGCTACCGCTCGGGCTGGTCACCTCGCGCTACCGCACCACGCATCTGCAGCACCATATCGACCCGCGCGGCGTGAGCGATCCGGACTGGACGACGATGCAGGCCAACCCGCGCGAATGGGGCTGGCCGAAGACGGCGCGGGGGCGCAATGTTTCTCTGATGCGAGATGCTTTGGGATTGGGTATTCTGGCGTTCACGCAACAATGGAAGGCCTGGCTGCCGCAGACGAATTTTTTCGGACGCGCGGTCTCGCCCGAGCCATTTTCGCGCGCAACCAAGCTGCGGATCATCGGGTTTTATGCCATGGTGCTGGTGGCGGCGTTCGGCCTGCATCTGTGGCCCGAGATTCTGCTGTACTGGCTGCTGCCGATGGCGACGATCGGGCATTTGTTCTTCCATATCCGTACCATTGCCGAGCATATGGCCTGCGGCGAGGGCAGTGGTATGGCGTATACGCGCAATGTCGAGGCGCCATTGTTCGAGCGCCTGCTGATGAGTCCGCTGAATGTGAACCATCATCTCACGCATCATATTTTTCCCGGTGTGCCCTGGTATAATCTAGCAAAATTATCGCGCCTGCTGCATGCGGATGCGGAATTCGCGGCGGCGGCTTATGTGTCGCCGAACTATCTGGGGCGGGATGGGGTGCTGCGCCGGGAACTTACGAGTTCGGAATAAACCAGCGCGCGGGGCGGCGGCGGGTTTACCGCCCCATCGCCGTCAGCATGAACCGGCGCTTCAGCCCCGGCATGCGGTTCACCGCCGCCAACCCTAAATCACGGGCGAGGCGCAGCGGCGCGAAATTGGTTGAGAACAGGCGGTCCAGCGCGTCCATGCCGAGCAGCATGGCCATGTTGACGGGGCGGCGTGTGGCCTGGTAGCGGGCGAGTACCGGCTGGGCGCCGGGGTCTGCCGCGCCTTCGAGACAATCCACCAGGGCGGCCACATCCTGCAGGCCGAGATTGAGCCCTTGCCCGGCGATGGGATGGACCCCATGCGCGGAATCGCCAACCAGTACCAGGCGCTCGGCATAATAGCGATGCGCGTACATGGCCTCCAGCCGGTGCATCCAGCGTCGGCCGATCTGCGTGAATGCGCCGAGCCGGGTGCCGAGGCGGGCGGCGATCTCGCGCATGAAGGCGGCATCCTCCATGACGTAGAGGCGCTGGGCGAGGGCGTCGCGCTCGGTGAATACCACGGCGGAGAGGTTGGGGTGGTCCGTTGTGCCGGTCATCGGCAGTACGGCGAAAGGGCCACCGGGCAGGAAATGCTCCAGCGCCACGCCATTATGCGGTTTTTCGTGTGCCAGGGCAAAAATCACAGCCGACTGATTATAGGGCAGCTTTGTCACCCTGATACCGGCCTGCTGGCGCAAGGGGGATTTGCGGCCTTCCGCCGCGACCACCAGTTTCACCCGGAAAATCTCATCGCCGACATGCACATCGGCACCTTGGCCGTCGCGCACCACGCGCGCCGTGGCGGGGGCGCGCAGCGTCACGTTTCCGGCCTCGTGCAGTCTCTTGTTAATGGCAACGCGGATCGACCGGGCCTCGATGATCCAGCCGAACGCATCGCCCACCGCTTTGTGGTCGAAATGCAGCTTGAGGGCGGAGGGACGGCGGCCGACCCGGCCGTCCGTCACGTCAATGTCGAGGATAGGGCAGGGGGCGAAAGGCAGCGCATCCCAGATTCCGGCGGTGGCGAACAACGCCTGGCAACCGGCGGCGATGGCATAGCCGCGGCCATCGAAGGCCGGGTCTTCCATGGGGGGTAGATCGGCGCGGTCCACCAGCAGCACGCGGCGGCCACGCGCCGCCAGGGCCAGAGCCAGCGTGCCGCCCACCGGCCCGGCGCCGATGATCGCGATGTCTAAATCCTGCCTGAGCATGAGGGCGCGCCTTTTTTGGAGTCCACTGCCGGTTAATCTGCCACAGCGGCGCGGGGCCGACAAACCCGCGGCGGGCTAAACGCCCCGTAAGGCTTCAGGCAACAATCCCTCCATATTTGCGATATTTTTGTGCAAGTTTGCGCGATAATTGCCCAATAGCTTTCCACGCCCGCTGGTGTGCCGTGATTGCGCGGCGCCGGATGCCGCCAGGATGGCCGGGATCGGCATCCGACTTGGGGCCTCGCCCCCATTGTCTTCTGGAAGCTGGCAGGGCGGATCATTGAAGGCAGGCCAGCGTCTGCCCGATGCCGTTTCCCGTGCGGTTACTGGCTTCGCCGTCATTCTCGTGCTGCGGCTGCGGGTGCGTTTTCACAATGTTTCCATACGTGTGGGAGACGTTGATGCCGGCTCTTGAGGAGCGCTCTCACCGAAAATGCATGCGTTGAACTGGTTGTGGCATGAAACATGCTTACTCCCTGGGGGCGCCACGGACATACCGTGCGCACTGACGTGCAACACATGGCTGGGACGTATGGAGACGAGAGAATGACAATAGTGCAAGCATTGCCAGGCAACTGGCTGGATACAGGGGATAATGCCTGGCAGCTCACCGCTGCTACCTTTGTCGGGATCATGAGCATTCCGGGGCTGGCCCTGTTGTATGGCGGTGCCGTCAAGAAAAAATGGGCGGTCAACTCCGCGTTCATGGTGTTCTACGCGTTCTCAGCCGTTCTCATGGTCTGGGTGCTGTGGGCCTATAACATGTCGTTCGGCAAGCCGTGGTTCAACACGCCTGGCTTCATGCCGGCCGGGGCCTGGATTGGCCATCCCAGCCCGACGACCTCCTCCTATTTTATGGAAAAGCAGGCGGTCATCCCCTCCGCCGCGGGCGGCATGCCCTCGCTCGGCTATGGCATGGCCACGATGGTGTATTTCCAGTTCGTGTTCGCGGCCATCACGCCCATCATTCTGCTCGGCGCCATTCTGGGCCGCGTCAGCTTCAAGGCCTGGATGATCTTCGTGCCGCTCTGGACCACCTGCATCTACTCCATCGGCGCATATTCGCTGTGGGGCGGCGGCTGGCTCGGCACTGCCGGGGTGGTCGATTATTCCGGTGGTTATGTCATTCATCTGGCCTCGGCTTTCTCGGGCTTCACCGCGGCCGCCGTGATCGGTCCGCGTCTGCCGCGTGACCGCGAGAGCTTCATGCCGAATAACCTGCTCATCACCCTGGCCGGCGCCGGGCTGCTGTGGCTCGGCTGGTCCGGCTTCAACGGCGGCGACCCTTTCACCGCCAATGCCGATGCCGGGGTGGGCGTGCTGAACACCCATACCGCCACCGCTGCCGCCTTGCTCACCTGGACCGTGTGGGACGTGATCGCCTATGGCAAGCCCTCCATCCTGGGTGCCGTCAACGGCATGATCTGCGGCCTCGTCGCCATTACCCCGGCGGCTGGTTATGTTAACGGCACCGGCGCCATCATTCTGGGTATCGTGGCCGCGACGCTGCCGTGGATGACCTGGAACTGGCTCGGCAAAACCTCGCTGTTCCGCAAGGTCGATGACGTGCTGGGCGTTATCCACACGCATGGTGTGGCGGCGCTGGTCGGCGGTATCGGCACTGGTATCCTGGCGGATCCCAAGATGGTGGAATGGTACGGCACCAAGGGTGACCAGTTCGCCGTGACCGGCTGGTGGTATGGCAACTTCCATCAGGTGATCCTGCAGATCGAGGGTGCGGCCTTCATCATCGTACTCAACGTGGTTGGTACCTTCATCCTGCTCAAGCTGATCGGCCTGTTCGTGGCGTTGCGCCTCGATGAGGAAACCCTGCTTATCGGCGACGACGCGGTGCATGGCGAGGAAGCCTATGCGATCTTCGCCGATGGTCAGAAGATCCCGGTAATGGGCGACTGATCCTCGCCTGAACACGAGTGTGACGACGAAAACAGCGCCCATATGGCGCTGTTTTTTTGTTGATGGCGCCTGAAGAAAAAGAATTGGGCGTGGGTGGTTTCTGGCACGGAACCTGCTTTCCGGATGGTACCTGGCCAGCATTATCGTTTGTCAGGCGTAATTAAATGACTGCATATATGCGACTGGGGACGATTTGATGGAGGCTAAGCAATGTCGTTAGTACAAGCATTACCAGGAAGTTGGCTGGATACGGGCGATAATGCATGGCAGCTCACCGCCGCCACGCTGGTCGGCATTCAGAGCATTCCTGGGCTCGCGATTTTATATGGCGGGGCGGTGAAGAAAAAATGGGCAATCAACTCCGCTTTCATGGTGTTTTATGCCTTCTCCGCGGTGCTCGTCGTCTGGGTGCTGTGGGCGTATAATATGTCTTTCGGCAAGCCGTGGCTGCAAATGCCAAACGGGCTCGGCGTGTTTCTTGGTCATCCCGGCCCGGTGACCTCGGCCTATGACCTGGAGCGTGAGGCGGTCATACCCTCCGCCGCCGCCGGCATGCCGCATCTGGGCTATGGCATGGCGACGATGGTGTATTTCCAGTTCGTGTTCGCGGCCATCACGCCCATCATCCTGTTCGGCGCCATTCTCGGCCGCGTCAGCTTCAAGGCCTGGGCGATTTTCGTGCCGTGCTGGACCACCTTCATCTACTCCGTTGGGGCCTACTCGCTATGGGGCGGCGGCTGGCTCGGCCAGATGGGCGTGGTGGATTATTCCGGCGGTTTCGTCATCCATCTGTCCTCGGCGTTTTCCGGCTTCACCGCAGCTGCCGTGATCGGCCCGCGCACCGCGCGCGACCGGGAGAACTTCCAGCCGAACAACCTGCTCATCACCCTGGCCGGCGCCGGGTTGCTCTGGCTCGGCTGGTCGGGTTTCAATGGCGGCGATCCGTATACCGCCAATGTCGATGCCGGCGCCGCCGTGCTGAACACGCATCTGGCGACCGCCGTGGCGCTGCTCACCTGGACGTTTCTCGACATCATCGCCTATGGCCGGCCTTCCATTCTGGGTGTGGTCAACGGCATGATCTGCGGCCTCGTCGCCATTACGCCGGCGGCGGGTTACGTGAACGGGATCGGCGCCATGGTCATCGGCGTCGCCTGCGCCTCGCTGCCCTGGGTGACGTGGAACCTGCTCGGCAAAACCGCTCTTATGCGCAAGGTAGACGATACGCTGGGGGTGATCCACACCCACGGCGTGGCGGCGCTGGTCGGCGGGCTGGGCGTCGGCATCCTCGCCGATCCCAAGATGATCGAGTATTTTGGCACGAATGGCGATGCCAATTTCAGCATCACCGGCGCCTGGTACGGCAACCCGCATCAGTTCGTGCTGCAATGCATCGGGGCTGCTTTCATCATCGTCCTCAATGTCGTCGGCACTTATATCCTGCTCAAGCTGATCAGCCTGTTCGTGCCACTGCGCATGGATGCCGAGACGCTGTTGATCGGCGATGACGCGGTGCATGCCGAGGAGGCTTATGCCATCGCCACGGAAGGCAGGATGGGCGGCGACTGAGCCGCGCACATCCAAACCAAGAAAACAGCGCCCTGGTGGCGCTGTTTTCATATGTGCGGGCGGCCCGATGATCTGGATCAAAGGTTCGCGGTGGGAATTCTGCTCATCTGCCGGCCTGGCAGGTTCCATAGCAGATAAGGCAGCAGATGAGCGATAGCGAAACCCTCACCCCCACCTCGCCCTTCGAGCAGATCGGCGGTGAAGCTGGCGTACGCCGCCTGGCCGAGGTGTTTTACGACATCATGGACGCCAATCCGGATTTTCACGCGTTGCGCGCCATGCACGAGCCCGACCTCGCCCCCATGCGTACGGCCCTGGCCGGCTTCCTTACCGCCTGGCTCGGCGGCCCGCGCGACTGGATCGAGCAGCGCGGCGGATTCTGCATCATGTCCCGCCATGCCGGAATGGGCATTACCGCCATAACCTCCCGGCAATGGCTCGCCGCCATGCGCCAGGCCATCGCCCGGACCGGCACGCCGCCGGCGCTCGCGGTAAAGCTCGACCAGGCCCTCACCCGCCTTGGCGAGGCCATGGTGCAGGACAGGCGGGGGTAAGTTCCGCGCCGGCTTCGGAATCCGGCCCCAGACTCAAAGCCCAGACTCAAAGCCCAGACTCAAAGCCCAGGCTCAGCCATGCCGGGGCCTGGGTTGATGCGAGGGGCTGGTGGCATTATGCAGCGCCATCTTGGATGGGTGGGCTTGGGCAATGGCGAGCATTGGCGATATTTCGGGCAACGAGGCGGCGCTGGTGCGTCAGGCGGAGGTTTTGGCCCGGCCGGTGACGGATGAGCGGATGATGGCGAATGCCATTCGCGCTCTGGCGATCGATGCGGTCGAGGCGGCGAAATGCGGCCATCCCGGCATGCCGATGGGCATGGCCGATGCGGCGACGGTGCTGTATCGCAAATTCCTGAAATTCGACGCGGCGGATGCCGGATGGTGGGACCGCGACCGTTTCGTGCTCTCGGCTGGCCATGGTTCCATGCTGCTTTACGCGCTGCTGCACCTCACCGGACATGAGGGCATGGGTATCGACCAGCTTAAGACCTTCCGACAGTTGCATTCGCCGGCGGCGGGGCATCCGGAATATGGCGAGCACCCGGCCATCGAGATGACCACGGGGCCGTTGGGTCAGGGGTTCGCCACGGCGGTGGGCATGGCGCTGGCGGAGCGCATTCTGGCGGCGAAATTCGGCAAGAGCCTGGTAGACCACCGGACCTGGGTGATTGCCGGCGATGGCTGCCTGATGGAGGGCGTGAGCCATGAGGCGGGGGCGCTGGCCGGGCATCTGAAGCTGAACAAGCTTTGCGTGCTGTGGGATGATAATTCGATCACCATCGATGGCGCGACCGGGGCTTCCACCTCCGAGGACCCGTTGAAGCGGTTCGCGGCCTATGGCTGGGCGGTGAAGCGTGTGGACGGGCATGATTTCTCGGACCTGCAGGCGGCGCTGGCCTTTGCCCAGAAATCGGCCAAGCCGACCATCATAGCCTGCCGCACCATTATCGGGCTGGGCGCGCCGACCAAGGCGGGCACGGCCGGGGTGCATGGCGCGGCGCTGGGCGGGGCGGAGGCCGAGGGCGCCAAAAAGGCGCTGTCCTGGCCGTATCTGCCCTTCGTGGTGCCTAATGAGGTTTATGCCAATTGGCATGAGGCGGGCACGCGCGGCGCGCCGACAAGGCGGGCCTGGCTGAAGCGGTTGGCCAAGCATCCGCAGCGGGCCGAGTTCGAGCGCGTGATGAGCGGCCGCCTGCCCGAAGGCTGGGCCGAGGCGATGGCGACGTACAAGGCCGGACTGGCCGAGACCCGGCCCAAGCTGGCCACGCGGCAGGCCAGCCAGAAGGCGCTGGAGGTGCTGGTCCCCGCCATTCCCGAGATGGTTGGCGGTTCGGCCGACCTGACCGGTTCCAACCTGACCCTGGTGAAGGGCATGGCTGGTATTGAGCCCGGGAATTTCGCCGGGCGGTACATTTATTACGGGGTGCGCGAGTTCGGCATGGCCGCGGCGATGAACGGTATCGCGCTGCATGGCGGGCTGATCCCCTATGGCGGCACCTTCTTTGTGTTCTCTGACTATATGCGCCCTGCCATCCGGCTGGCCGCCCTCATGCGTACGCGCGTGATCCATGTGCTGACGCACGACTCAATCGGGCTGGGCGAAGATGGCCCGACGCATCAGCCGGTCGAACATCTCGCCTCGCTGCGCGCCATGCCGAATGTGCTGGTGCTGCGCCCGGCTGATGCCGTGGAGACCGCCGAGGCCTGGGAGCTGGCAATTAAGAACACATCCGGTCCGAGCCTGCTGGTGCT
Source organism: Pseudomonadota bacterium (assembly GCA_021826225.1). Classification (GTDB taxonomy): domain Bacteria; phylum Pseudomonadota; class Alphaproteobacteria; order Acetobacterales; family Acetobacteraceae; genus Acidocella. The sequence goes on from JAKBAV010000018.1 coordinate 15,411, forward strand.
GTCACGCCAGGCCGTGCCGGCTTTGCGGGAGGCGGCCAATGGCAATAAATCGGCCCGTGGCGCCTATGTGCTGGCCGAGGCGGAGGGGGCACGGGCCGCCACCATCATTGCCACTGGCACCGAGGTGGCGCTGGCCATGGCGGCGCGCAAGGCTCTGGCGGCCGAGGGCATCCAGGTGGCGGTAATTTCCGCCCCGAGTTTTGAACTTTTCGCGCGTCAGGACGTTGCCTATCAGCAAGAGGTGCTGGGCAGCGCACCGCGCATCGGCGTGGAGGCCGCGTTGGGCTTCGGCTGGGAGCGCTGGCTTGGACCTAACGGTGTTTTCATAGGTATGGGCGGATTTGGCGCTAGCGCGCCAGCCGAGGTACTGTATGAGCATTTCGGTATTACGGAAGCGGCGATTATTGCCGCCGCGAAGCAGTTTTCAAACTAGGTTGACGTAAGAGAGGAAATAACGTGGCTGTCAAAATCGCTATTAACGGGTTCGGTCGTATCGGCCGTCTGGTTCTGCGCGCCCTCATCCAGAGCGGCCGTACCGATGTGGTGCCGGTGCTGATCAACGATCTCGGCAGCGTGGAAGACAACGCACATCTGCTGCGTTACGATTCGGTGCATGGCCGCTTCCCCGGCACCGTGGTGGTTGAGGGCGACAGCCTGGTCATTACCTGCGGTGGGCGCACCTACGCGCCCATCAAGGTCGTGGCCGAGCGCGACCCGGCGAAGCTGCCGCTTTCGGGCATCGATGTCGCCATGGAATGCACCGGGTTGTTCACCAAGCGCGAATCCGCCGCCGCTTTGCTCACCGCCGGCGCGCGCAAGGTCGTGGTTTCGGCTCCGGCCGACGGGGTGGATGCGACCATCGTGTTCGGCGTGAACCACAAGACGCTGACCAAGGAGATGGAAGTGATCTCCAACGCCTCCTGCACCACCAACTGCCTGGTGCCGATGGCCAAGGTGCTGCACGATGCGTTCGGTATCGAACGCGGCTACATGGTTACCATCCACTCCTATACCGGCGACCAGAAAACCGTGGACACGCTGCATAAGGACCGCCACCGTGCCCGCGCCGCGGCCTTGTCCATGATCCCGACCTCCACCGGTGCCGCGAAGGCCGTGGGGTTGGTGCTGCCGGAGCTGGCCGGCAAGCTGGATGGTACCTCGATCCGCGTGCCGACCCCGGATGTGTCGCTGGTCTCCTTCGACGTTGTGCTGAAGACGCAGGCAACCAAGGATGAAGTGAATGCCGCGATGAAGGCCGCCGCCGAAGGACCGCTGAAGGGCGTGCTGGATTATTCCACCGAGGCGCTGGTGAGCACAGATTTCATCGGCCAGCCAGCTTCCTGCACCTTCGATGCGCCGCAGACCGCGGTAGTGGATAAAGGCCTGGTCCGCGTGATGGGCTGGTACGATAATGAATGGGGCTTCTCGAACCGCATGTCCGACACCGCCGCTTATTTTGGTGCGTTGTGAGCAGCAAAACGCTCGACGATGTGAATGTGGCGGGGAAGCGTGTGCTGCTCCGCGCCGACCTCAACGTGCCCATGCATGGCGGCGCGGTTTCCGACAGCACCCGGCTGGAGCGTCTGGTGCCGACCATCAAGGAGCTGGCCGATAAGGGCGCCAGGGTGGTGGTGCTCAGCCATTTCGACCGGCCGCAGGGTAAGGTCGTGCCGGAATTGTCGCTGCGGCCGGTCGCCGAGGCGCTGGAAGGCGTGCTGGGCCATAAGGTGAGCTTCGCGGCGGATTGCATCGGCCCGGTGGCCGAGGCGGCGGTGGCGGCGCTGAGTGATGGCGATGTGCTGGTGCTGGAAAACACCCGTTTCCATGCTGGTGAGGAAGCCAATGACGCGGATTTCGCCGCGGCGCTGGCCAAGCTCGGCGACCTCTATGTCAATGATGCGTTCTCGGCCGCGCACCGCGCCCATGCCTCCACGGAGGGTGTGGCGAAGTATCTGCCCTCCTTCGCGGGAAGGCTGATGCAGGCGGAGCTGCACGCGTTGGAAAAGGCGCTCGGCCATCCGGCGCGCCCGGTTGCCGCCATCGTCGCCGGGTCGAAGGTCTCGACCAAGCTCGACCTGCTGACCAATCTTGTCACCAAGGTCGATATTCTGGTCATTGGCGGCGCCATGGCCAACACTTTCCTGGCGGCGCAGGGCTTCAATGTCGGCAAGTCGCTGCAGGAGCGCGACTTGCATGAGACAGCGCGCGAAATCCTGAGAACCGCGGCGGCGAAAGGCTGCGAGATCCTGCTGCCGCAGGATGTGGTGGTGGCCGAGGTATTTGCCGCCAACCCGCATACGCAGGTGGTGAAGATCGACGCCATTCCGGCCAACATGATGGCCCTGGATGTCGGCCCCGCCACCGTCGCCGCGTTCATCAGCCGGCTGCCGCATATCAGGACCATCATCTGGAACGGACCGCTCGGCGCGTTCGAGACCAAGCCGTTCGATGCCTCCACCAACACCCTGGCCGATGCCATAGCCAAGGCGACCAAAGCGGGGAAGATCATCTCGGTCGGCGGCGGCGGGGATACCGTCTCGGCGCTGAAGCTGGCCGGGGTGCAGAACGAGCTGACCTATCTGTCCTCGGCCGGCGGTGCCTTTCTGGAATGGATGGAAGGCAAAATCCTGCCGGGGGTGATAGCGCTCAGCAAGGACCTGTCGAATATCGGGTGATGCCGGGCTGACAGCGCAATATTGAGGCCGGAGGTTGGACATGACGCGCGAGGAATTGACGGTCTGGGCGAAGGCCAATGGGTGGCAGGAGCTGGCGGGTGTGCTCTGTCTGACCAAGCCTTCGGCACCCAGGGAGGCGATCGTGCGGTTGGTGTTCAAGGCCACGGTGGTGGCGCTTGAAGTGAAGAAGCCGGCCGGGAAATGGGAGAAATTCGGCTCCGCGGCCTATGCCGATATACTCATGGACGAGCAGGATGAGCGGCCGCTGGGGCTCGGGTTCGAGAAAATCCCGAGCTTTTCGATGCTGATGCGGGAGAACAAGGACCGCCAGGTGTTCGGCTCGTTCAGCAGGTAGAGCGCTATTTTTAACGCTTTCTGAAGATTGCGGGCGCAATATGCCGGTATGCTTGCCGAATCTTCCGTTGCTGTCCCCGAGACCGATGTGTGGTGCGACTGGCTCGGCCATGGCCGGCACGCGGGGGATGCTGGTCTGCGGGCCAGGATTGCCGCCGATACGGCTGATTTCGCAGCGCGGATTCTGGATGCCGTGCAAGCGCCGCCTTCTGCCATGCTCGACCTCGGTTGTGGCGAGGGGCTGATGGCCTGGGCCGCGCTCGCCCGCTGGCCTTATGTGCGGGTGCTCTGCACGGATATTTCGCAGCCGCTGCTGGCCGTGGCGCAAGCGGCGGCGGCTGAGCGCAATGTGGCGGGGCAATGCGGCTTCCTGCTTTGCGGCGCGGATCATCTGGCGGAGGTGGCTTCGGGCTCGCAGGATCTGGTCACCAGCCGCTCCGTGCTGGCCTATGTGGCGGATAAGCCGGCGGCGTTTCGCGAGGCGTTCCGAGTGTTGCGGCCGGGCGGCACGCTCTCCATCGCCGAGCCGCTGTTTCGCGAGGAGGCGCTGGCCGCCTGTGCCATGCGCGCGGCGTTGGAACGCGCGCCCAATGCTTTGCTGGACTGGCTGCACCGTTGGAAGGCGGTGCAGTTCCCGGATGACGAAGTGGCGATGGCGTGCAATCCGCTGACCAACCATACCGAACGGGACATGCTGCAATTCGCGCGCGAGGCCGGATTTAGCCCCATACATCTGGAACTGCATATCGATGTGCAGCCGGCGCCGCCGCGCGACTGGGCGGTGTTCACCGCCATCGCGCCGCACCCGCTGGCGCCGCCGCTCGCGCAAATTCTCGCCGAGCGGTTTTCAACCGAGGAGCGCGAGGCGTTCGAGGCGGTTTTGCGCCCGGATATCGAGGCCGGCACGTTCAGCAGCACCGGACGGATGTTTTACCTGCATGCCCGCAAGCCGGGTTGAGGTCTTGACACCGGACCCATAAAAAAGGGGACCATATGGTCCCCTTTTTCGCATGTCGAACCGGAAGGCTCAGGCGGCGGTTTTCTTGACGGCCTTCTTGACCTTTTTATGCGTGGTAACCTTGTGCGTGGGCTTCTTGCTCGCGGCGGCCTTGACCGGGGCGGCCTTGACCGGGACAGCGGCGGCCGGCGCGGCGGCGGCGGGCTTGGCCGGTGCCATGGTGGGAGCGGCTGCCGGGGCCATGGCGGACTGGGCCAGAGCGGGGCCGGCGAGGATGGCGGTGGTGACGGTGGCGAGTAGAATGCGACGAATCATTAATAGTGTTCCCTGATGTTTTGGTGCGCGTCATTAAGGTCGCGTCCGGTAGGAGTTTACGCCGTTTACGCCGGGCACGAAACGGGTACGGGAGCATCACGAGGAGCTGGCCGCCGGATTGTTCGTAAAGAAATGTTACAATTATGCGTCACACCGTTACATCTCGCACTCTTCCTCTGGGGTTTCCGGCGCGGGAAGCCGGTATTCATCGGTGAGCCAGCGGCCGAGATCAACCTCGGCGCAACGTGGCGAGCAGAAGGGTTTGTGCTCGGGTAAAGCTGGTTTGCGGCAGATCGGGCATTTCATGGCGCGATAATCTCGTGCAGAGGCGGGCGGATGCGGCGGCGGGTGAGTTCGGCGAATCCAAGATGGGAGAAGCCGAGGAATTCGGGGTGCAGCGGGTCGGCTTTCAAAGCCTGGCGCAAAGCTGGGCCGAGTTTTTCGCGCGCGGCGGGCTTCATGCCGGCGAAATCGATGAGGATGCCGCCGGAGAGATTCCGTAGAAGAATTTGCCGACAAATCTCTGGAATTACGGCATTGTTTAGAGAAAGTGGAGGCATGTCGCTGGCGCTGGCGGCGTCCATATCCAGCAGCGTCGCGGCCGGGGTGGGGGTAATGTGAAGCCGGGCGCCATGCGGGAGAGCAGCGCTGGGTTCAGCGAGTGCCGCCAGCTCGTCCTCCAGAACGGGATCGAAGGCCTGGGTGGAATGGCGCATATGGCCTTCAAGGACGGGGCGCAGCGCGGCCATCAGGGCGTAATCATCGAGCAGGATTGGCTCACCCGGCAGGCGGGTAGCAAGCTCCAGCAATGGCCCCGGCCCGCTTCGCAGTAGGCCCGGGGTCGTGCCGCAGGGTTCGGCTGCCGCGGCCAGCCTGGGGCCCTTGCCGCCCTGCGCCGCGCGGGTGACGCGAAAGGCGGCGTAAGTGCCGGTGGTGAGGGTTTTGCCGCCGGCGCTGTCCGGCAGAAAGCCGGTTTCTTCCCCCAGGCTGACAAATCGCCCGGCGAGGCCGGGCATCACAGCATCCACCCGGCCGGTATATAAATCGCCCACACCGTCGGGCGCGGCCTGGTTCCAGAGATGATATTCCGCCAGTACATCGCCGCGTAGCAGGGCGATGCGGACCAGTGTGCCTCGGCGGGAAACCGCGATCAACGGTAGCCGAGCCCGCGCAGGAGCGCGGCGGTTTCATGGAGCGGCAGGCCGACCACGGCGGAGTAGGAACCTGAGAGGAAGTCGATGAAGGTGGCGGCGCGGCCTTGGATGGCATAGCCCCCGGCCTTGCCCTCCCACTCCCCGCTGGCCAGATAGTCGCGGATTTGTGCGTCATCGAGCCGGGCAAATCCAACCACGCAGGCAACGACGCGGCTAGCGATGCGGCCATCGGGCGCGCGCACCGCAACCCCGGTGAACACCTTATGACGCCGCCCGGAAAGCAGGCGGAGATAGGTTTCAGCCTCGGTAATTGTCGCGGTTTTATGCAGGATACGGGCGCCGGCGCTCACCACCGTATCGGCGGCGATGACATAGGCGGCATTATCCGCGATGAGCTTGGACAGCGCCATGCGCAGCGCATAGGCGCGCGGCGGCTCCTGGGGGTGGGGCGATTCGTCGATATCGGGTGTGTAGAGCCGGGCGGGCTCGATGCCGATCTGCCGCAGCAGGTCCAGCCGACGCGGGCTGGCGGAGGCCAGAACGATGCATGCCCGGCCGGGAGCTGTTTGAACCGGCCCGGCGGATGCCTGTTCTACTTGAACCGGCCCGGCGGATGCCGGTTCTACTTGAACCGGAATGTGATCCGGCCCTTGCTCAGATCGTAGGGGGTCATCTCGACATTCACGCGGTCGCCAGCCAGCACGCGGATGCGGTTCTTACGCATCTTGCCGCTGGTATGGGCCAGGATGACGTGCTCATTATCGAGCTTCACACGGAACATCGCATTGGGCAGCAGCTCAGTGACCTGGCCGCTGAACTCGATCATATCTTCCTTGGACAAACAAAACTCCGGGTAAAAATGGGAATGGTGGCGCTCACATGAGCCCGGATTCCGTTGCGGTCAAGATTTTACAATCGTTTTTGCCGCAAAGCCGGGCTGCGTGGGGTTCAGTCGCGCCTGAGCCGCACCGCGACCGAGCTGGCATGGGCGGTGAGGCCCTCGGCCTCGGCCAAGGCGATGGCGGCTGGCCCTAAGGCTTCCAGCGCGGATTGCGGCAGGGAGACATAGGTGGTGCGCTTGAGGAAATCATGGACCGAGAGCCCGGAGGCGAAGCGCGCCGTGCCCGAGGTGGGCAGCACATGGTTGGGACCAGCGACATAATCGCCCATCGCCTCGGGCGTGGTCCGGCCGAGGAAGATGGCCCCGGCATGGCGGATTTTGGGGAAGAGCCGGTAGGGGTCCTCGACCATGAGCTGGACATGCTCGGCGGCGATACGGTTAGCCAGAATCTCGGCTTCGTCCCAGTTCTGCACCAATATAATGGCGCCATGGCGCACCCAGCTCGCCTTGGCGATGGCGCCGCGCGGCAGGCTGGCGAGGGCGGAATCCACGGCACTTTCCACCGCGCCGGCGAGAGCGCCGCTATCGGTGATGAGGATCGCCTGGGCATCTTCGTCATGCTCGGCCTGGGCCAGCAGGTCGAGGGCGACATGCATGGGGTTGTTATGCTCATCGGCCAGGATCAGCACTTCGGAAGGGCCGGCGATGCTGTCGATGCCGACCTTGCCGAAAACCTGGCGCTTGGCTTCCGCGACATAGGCATTGCCGGGGCCGACGATGCGGTCCACCGGGCGGATGGTCTGGGTGCCATAGGCCAGGGCGGCCACGGCCTGGGCACCGCCGATGCGGTAAATTTCTGAAACGCCGGCCTGATGCGCGGCAGCCAGGACATGGTTGTTCAGCAGCCCATCCGGGGCTGGCACGGTCATCACCACGCGGCGCACACCGGCGACGCGGGCGGGGATGGCGTTCATCAGCACCGAGGAGGGGTAGGCCGCCTTGCCGCCTGGCACGTAGAGCCCGACCGAGTCGAGCGGCCCCCAGCGCAGGCCGGTAACGGCGCCGAGTTCGTCTGTGGTTTCGATATCCCGCGGCAGTTGCAGGCGGTGAAAGGCCTCGATGCGGCGGGCGGCGAGGGTCAGCGCCTCGCGCAGTTGGCGCGGCGTGGCGGCAACGGCGCGTTTGATCTCGTCCGACGTGACGCGCATGGCCGCGGCCTGCCCGAAATCATGCCGGTCGAAGCGGACGGTATAGTCGAGCAGAGCGTCATCACCCATGGCGCGGACGCTGGAGATGATCTCGGACACGGCATCGCGGATTTCCGGCGCCGTAACCGCGCGGTCCATGAGCCGGGCGAACTCGGCCTCGAAATTAGCCTGCCTGGTTGTCAGCAATCTCATGCCACGAGCGCCTTTCTGAACGCCTCGATCCATGCGCCGATCTCATCGGGCCGGGTCTTCAGCGCGATGCGGTTGACGACGAGGCGTGATGATATTTGCGCAATAATATCCGTCTCGACAAGTCCGTTGGCCTTCAGCGTGCTGCCGGTCTGCACCAGATCGACGATGACGCGCGACAGGCCGAGCCCCGGCGCCAGCTCCATGGAGCCGTTAAGGGCGACGATTTCCGCCTGCACGCCTTTGGCGGCGAAATGTTTTTTGGCGAGATTGGGGTATTTGCTGGCAACCCGCAGGCAGGAGGCGCGGGTGAAATCGGTGCGCCCGGCCTCGTCGCGCGGTTCGGCGACTGAGATGCGGCATTTACCGATGCCAAGGTCGAGCGGGGCATAGACTTCGGGATAATCGAACTCGGCCAGCACGTCGCCGCCACATATGCCGATCTGGGCGGCGCCGAAGGCGACGAAGGTGGCGACATCGAAGGAGCGGACGCGAATGACATCCAGCCCGGGATGGTTGGTCGGGAAGCGCAGGCGGCGGGAGGATTCATCGGCATAATCCGCCTCGGGAAAAATCCCGGCGCGGGCCAGTAGCGGACCGGCTTCGTCAAGGATGCGGCCTTTGGGCAGAGCGAATACGAGCGACATGGCGGCGCCCATACCACTCGGTCCGGGGGGTGGCTAGGGTGCCATGCCATGGGATGAAACTGCGCCGCAGATTTAGGCGAGGTCTGAATCGCGCTCTAAATCATTGGTTTAGGCGGGCCTAGCTTGGTTTTGGCGTTAATGCATCGTCCTGGGCGGTGGCGCGCTGGGCAGCGGGTCGCGACATCATGCGCTTTACATAGCCGGTGAAAGCCGGGCGCGGTTCAAGGATGCCAAAGCGCATGCCGAAGCCGAGCACGGAGGCAGCGTAAAGATCGGCGGCGGAGAACGCCTCACCCAGCAGACAGGGAGCGGTGCTGACGGCTTGTTCCAGCACGTCCAGCACCAGCGCCATCGTGCCGTAGCCGACGAAGCCGGTCTTGTCGGGCGGCACCTCGACATTCAGGGTCTTGTTGGTGATGGCGGCTTCCAGCGGGCCGGCGCAGAAAAACAGCCAGCGGTAATAGGGACCGCGCAGGGGGCTGCTCACGGGCGGTGCCAGTTGGGCCGCCGGGAAGGTATCCGCCAGATAGGCCAGAATGGCGGGGGTCTCGGTCACGATGGTGCCGTCATGTTCCAAAACAGGTATCTTGCCCATCGGGTTGAGGGCGCAGAATTCCGCCGTCTTCATTTCCGGGCCGTATTGCACGATCCGCGCTTCATACGGCGCGCCGGTTTCCTCCAGCGCCCAGCGGGCGATGCGGCCACGGGACATCGGGTTGGTGTACAGGATCAGGCTCATGGTCGGTTCATCCTCCAGTCTATCCGGGGTGCAACCGCCTTGTAGCTTTGCCATTCCCGTTTTGCCCTGAGTAGACGGCAAAGCGGCAAGGCGGGCAAGCCGGTTAATGCACCAGGCTGGGCACCATGTCGTGCTGGATGATCGCGGCGCTGGCGAGCTTGATGTCGGAAGCGATGGCCATGGGCGTGCCATCGGCCGCATGAATGGCAAACGCGGGGCCGGTATCGGTCATCACCGGTTTGACGAAGGCGATTTCCTCCATGCCGAGTTGGGCGAACTGGGCCTCGGAGATATGGTGAATATCCAGCACGGTGCCGGGTACGAAATTGGCCGTGCCGTCATGATCCTTGATGTTCATCGAACAATCCTTTCATGCCGTCTGGCAGGCGCCATGCCCACAAGCTGCGGCGGCAATATGTCATATTTATGTATGGTCTTTTGGCGTATGTAATACTGCTCATGTCTTCTACGCGCGGAATCCAGGTTTGGACCGGCGCGCTGGTCCGCGATTTTTGCCGGGTCAGTCATCCGCCCCGCGCTGGGTGCCGTCCACCCGCTGAGTACCGTCCACGGTGCGGGTTGGCGCCACCGCCTTGCCCTGGCCACGGGTGATGGGGATGGTCTTCACCACGGGCTGTGGCATCGGCCGGAACAGGTCTACATGCAGCAAGCCGTTATCGAGCCAGGCACCTTTCACCTCTATTCCCTCCGCGATGACGAAGGCCCGCTGGAACTGCCGGGCGGCGATACCGCGATGGATGAAGACGCGGCCTTGCCCGTCATCATTCTGGCGGCCCCTGATTACCAGCTGGTTATCCTCCAGGGTAATCTGCAGGTCGTCCATGGTGAAGCCGGCGACGGCCAGTGTGATACGTAGTGAGATCGGGCTGAGCTGCTCGATATTATAGGGCGGGTAACCGTCCGAGGAGTTTTTCGCGGCACGCTCGATCATCTGTTCGAGATGGTCGAAACCGAGAAAAAGAGGCGAGGTGAAAACGCGTGTCGTCATGGTCAGGGCTCCCCCGGATGTGAGCGAAGCAGGCAGAGGCGAAGCAGGCACGGACCCTGGATAGGCATCCGTGTTCATATCTTGGCCATTATGCCGCGCCGTTGCAAGGGCTGCATTGCGGTGGGGCGTTGCATGTCCGCGTTGCAGGTTGCCGGCATGCGGATTACATGCGGGGCATGTCCGATCTGCAAACCGAAGCGCCGCTTCTGCCCGTTCTCATCTGCCCTGACCCGCAGCTGCGTAAGGTCGCGCGGGTGGTCACCGAAGCCCATAGGGAAGAGGTGGCGGCGCTGGTGCCCGCCATGTTCGCCACCATGTACAAGGCGCCGGGTATCGGCCTGGCGGCGCCGCAGGTCGGCCGGCTGCTGCGCGTCGTCACCATCGATGTGGCACCGGATGGTGCGGCCGCGCCGCTGGCGCTGATCAACCCCGAGATCATCGGCGCCTCGGCGGAGACTGTGGTGCAGCAGGAAGGGTGCCTCTCCGTGCCCGAACAATATGCCGATGTGACGCGCCCGGCGCGGGTGCGGGTGCGGTACATGGATGAACAATGGGTGAAGCGCGAGATCGAGGCAGAGGGGCTGCTGGCGGCCTGCGTGCAGCATGAGATCGATCATCTGAACGGCGTGCTGTTCGTGGATTACCTGACCGCGCTGAAGCGCAATATTCTGCTCCGCAAGCTGGCGAAGGCGCAGAAGGAGCTGAAGGGCAAATAATGAAACCCGGCCTGAAGCTGGCATTCATGGGCTCGCCGGCATTTTCGGTGCCGGCCCTGCGTGCGCTGGTGGCGGCCGGGCATGAGGTGGCGGCGGTATATGCCCAGCCGCCTAAGCCAGCCGGGCGCGGGCAGCGCGAGCAAAAATGCGCGGTGCATCTGGCGGCCGAGGCGCTGGGCCTGATGGTCCGCACGCCGAAAAGGCTGCGCGGCAATGCCGATGAGCTGGCATTTTTCCGCGGGCTGGGGCTCGATGCCGCGATCGTTGCCGCCTACGGGCTGATCCTGCCGCAGGATTTCCTCGATGCGCCGGTGCGCGGCTGCCTCAACATCCATGCCTCGCTCTTGCCGCGCTGGCGCGGTGCGGCGCCGATTCAGGCCGCCATCGCCGCCGGGGACGTGGAAACCGGCATCACCATCATGCAGATGGAGGCGGGGCTCGATACCGGCCCGATGCTGCGGCGCGAGGGGATGCCGATAGGCCCCCGCGATACGGCGGCGGATATGCATGACAGGCTGGCGGAGAGCGGCGCGCGGCTGGTGATCCGGGAGCTGGCGCGGCCCAGCCCGCCAGTGGCGCAGAATGAGGCGCTGGTGAGCTATGCCGCCAAGCTGAGCCGGGAGGATGCGCGGTTGAATTTTCTGCTCCCCGCCGTGGCGCTGGAACGGCTCATCCGCGCCTATCACCCATGGCCCGGCGCGTTGGGACTGCTGGGCGATGTGGTGATCAAGTTTCTCGCCGCCGAGGTGGTGCCGGGCGAGGGCGTGCCGGGGGAAATCCTCGACGATAAATTCACCATCGCCTGTGGCGAGGGGGCGCTGCGCCCGGTCCGGCTGCAGCGCGCCGGCAAGGCCGCCATGAGCACGGCCGAGTTTTTGCGCGGCTATGCCCTGCCGCCCGGAGCGCGCTTCTATTGAGCCTGTGGGCGCTGGAAATCGAGTATGACGGCACGCCGTTCATGGGCTGGCAGCGTCAGAAGCACGGGCTCGCGATCCAGCAGGTGATCGAGGAAGCGGCGGCGCGGTTGCGCGGCGGCGGCGATGTGAGCGAGGTGGTGGCATCCGGGCGGACCGATGCCGGGGTGCATGCCTGCGCCCAGATCGTGCAGGCCGAATTGCAGGACCTCACACCGTTCCGCATCCGCGAGGCGATGAATTACCACATGAAGCCGCATCCCATCGCGGTGCTGCGCTGCTGCCTGGCGCCGGAGGGGTGGAATGCGCGATTTTCGGCCGTTTCGCGCAGCTACCGGTATGTCATATCCAACCGCGCCGTGCAGCCCGTGCTGGAGGTCAGCCGGGTGTGGCATGTGCGCCAGCCACTGGATGCGGCGGCGATGCATCGTGCCGCGCAGAGCCTGGTCGGGCATCATGATTTTTCCTCGTTCAGGGCTTCGGCCTGCCAGGCGAAAACTCCGATGCGGACATTGGATTTTCTCAGCGTTACGCAAGCGGGGGAACGGATTTTCATCGAGGCCCGCTCGCGGTCCTTTCTGCATCATCAGGTACGCAACATCGTGGGGAGCCTGGTCCGTGTGGGCGAGGGGCGTTGGCAGGAGGCGCGGCTGGCGGAGGTACTGGCGGCCAGAAGCCGCGCCGAAGCCGGGCCGACCGCGCCGGCCGAGGGGCTGTATTTCAGGGGCGTGACCTATGATCCGCCATTGCCGCTGGAATGACGCCACATCGTTTTCTCGTGCTCGATGGCATGCGCGGGATTGCCGCCTTTGCCGTGCTGTGGGTGCATGCGGGCTATGGTTTCGGGACGGCGTTTTATCCGCGCCATGGCTATCTCGCGGTGGATTTCTTCTTTGCCCTCAGCGGCTTCGTAGTGGCGCATGCTTATGAGGCGCGGATCGCTTCCGGTTTGGGTTTCGGCGCTTTCGCGCGGGTCCGGCTGATCCGGCTGTACCCGATGTTGTTTGCCGGCGCTGTGCTGGGGGCGCTGGCATACGATCCGGGCTGGCGGGCGGGAGGTGGTACACTGGCGTTGCTGAATGTCTCGGTGTTTCTGGTGCTGCCGCTGGGGCTGCTGCTGGATATGTCGGCATTTCCGGTGAACACGCCGATATGGTCGTTATTTTTTGAACTTGCCGCCAATGCCACGTACTGGGCCACCGCGCGGCGGCCGCGGCGGGATGTGGCCAAGGCACTGATTTTTCTGGTTGCCACCGGGGTGGTGCTCGCGGTTATCGCCGCCATGGTGGGCGGTTTGCGGGCTGTGGGCGTGGCCAGCCCCTGGGCGTTTCTGGCGGGTATTCCGCGCACCGGCTTCTCCTATGCGGTGGGGGTGCTGATGTTCCGCTACCGCCTGCATGAGCGCGCGCCGCAAGTGCCGGATTTTATCGTGGCGCTGGCGCTGGCGGTGTTGCTGGCGGTGCCGGCCTGCGGCTGGTGGTACGATATGGTTTGCGTGCTTTTGGCCTTTCCGCTCCTGCTCGCGCTGGGGGCGCAGGCGTGGGAGATGCCGGGCTTGAACGCGGTGTGGGGCTGGTGCGGGGCGCTGTCCTACCCTGTCTATGTGATCCATGAGCCGCTGCTGCGCGCGGTGTACCGGCTGCATGGGCCGTATTTATTGTCCATGGTGCTGGCGATTGCCGCCGCCTGGGCGCTGTTACGCTGGTATGACGAGCCGCTCAGGCGCAGGCTGGCGCGGCGACGCGCGCCAGCACCAGGTTAGGGCGAGCACGGTAATGAGGGGCGTGAGTTCCAGATAGACGGCGTTGGCGATGATCGGGCTGAGGGCTGGCCAGAGCCAGATAAGCGGCGCGGCAAGGCCCAGGCGCCAGCCGCGCGCCGCGACCAGAGCGGCGAGCGCTGCGGAGGCCGCCACCATGTCGTTGGTGTAGCCGTAGGGCGTGGCGAGCAGCGAGGCCCAGGCGGTAATGGCGAATTTTGTCAGTAGCGCGGAATCGGTGCGCCAGATGCGCCAGGTGAGCGCGATGGCGATGAGTGTGGCGGCGCTCTGTCCGGCCCCGGCGAGTGCCAGCCCGGCGCCGAGGCTGCGCAGCATCCAGAACACAGAGATGCCGAAGGTTTCGTAGGAATGCGGGGCCAGGGAGGCGTAGAGGATCTGCCGTGCCACGGGCGTGCCGTAGAGGATATAGGCGTGCCAGACTTGCGGGCCGAGCAGCGCGGTAACCAGCACCGAAAGGCCGAGTGCGGTGCCGGTGCTGGCCGCCAGGGCGCGCCGGTTGCCAGTGGCCAGCAGCGCCACCCCGGCCAGAAGCCCGAGCTGCGGCTTGATGATGAGCGCGCCGAAAAGTAGCCCCGCTCGCCAGGGGGCATCGCGCATACGCAGCAGCCCGCCCGCGAGCAGGCAGGCCGCGAACAGGCTCAGCTGGCCGCATTCATAGTTCCACAGCGCCGCCGGGCACAGCATGGCGGCGCCGATGACCGGCCAGGACAGCCGGCCCTAGCGCAACAGAAGGATACCCGCCAGCGTGAGCAGCGCGGTCCATGCCAGGAAGGCGATGCCGAAAGGGAGGATGGAGATGGGCATGGTGAGCAGCAGGGTCGGCGGTGGGTAGACATATTCGATGCGGCTGGCCGTGGCGGATAGCAGATGCTGGCGCAACGTGAGAAGGGCCAGCGGCTGGTAGAGCGTGGCGAAGTCATGTGCGCGGGCCGCCAGGCCGGAGGGCCAGAACATCGAGAAATCGCATTGCGGGTTGTGGCAGATGGGCGTGTTGGCGATGGGCGCGCCTATGAGGATAAGCCTGATGCGAGGCCAGAAGCGGCTGCTCACCGTTACGAGGTCGGCCAGCCAGAGTGCCGCGCCCAGGCCGTAGATAAGCGTGGCCGTGCAATGCGGGCATAGGCCTGACAGCGGCCGCGCAACAGATCGAGCATGAGCGCGCATGCCATGAGCGGCGGCGATGGGCAATCGGTCTGCGTATTGCGGGCAATCCGGACCTTGAGCCGGGGCGGAAATTCGCCCATGCTCGGCGGCTGCCAGGAGTTTTCATGCCCCACGCCGATTTCGTGCATCTGCGCGTCCATTCCGCCTTCTCGCTTTCGGAAGGGGCGATCAAGCCGGACAGGATTGCCAGCCTGGCCAGGGAGTACGCCATGCCGGCGGTGGCGATTACCGACACCTCGAACATGTTCGGCGCACTGGAATTTTCGCAATATTGCAGCGCGGCCGGGGTGCAGCCGATTATCGGCTGCCAGCTCGGCCTGGCGCGGGCGGGGGTTAACCTCGCACCCGATAATATCGTGCTGCTGGCGCAGAACGAGGCGGGATATGCCAACCTGCAACGGCTCACCTCGCTGAGCTTTCTCGAAGGCGATGGCATAAAGCCGCAGATTCTGCGCCGGGCGCTGCTGGACCATGCCGAGGGGCTGTTTCTGCTCACGGGCGGCGTGAGCGGGCCGGTCGGGCGGTTGCTGGCCGAGGGGCAGATGGCCGAGGCGGAGGCATATCTGCGCGTTCTGGCCGAGGCATTTCCGGGGCGCATCGCGGTGGAGCTGCAGCGCCATGGCGTAAGGCTGGAGGAGGCGATAGAGCCCGGGTTTCTGACCCTGGCCGGTCGCGCGGGGTTGCCTGTTGTGGCGACGAATGAATGCTTTTTCCCGGCGGCGAGCATGGCGCCGGCGCATGACGCGCTGCTCTGCATCGCCGAGGGGCGCGTGCTGGCGGAGAAGGAGCGCCGGCGGGTGACGCCGGAGCACTGGTTCAAGCCGGCGCCGCTGATGCGGACGCTGTTCGCGGATTTGCCGGAGGCCTGCGACAATACGCTGGCCATCGCGCAGGCGTGCGCGGTGATGGCGCCCAGCCGCAAGCCGCTGCTGCCGACCTGCCCGAAAGTGCGCGAGGGGACGAGCGAGGCCGAGACAGTGCGTGCCATGGCCGAAGAAGGCCTGCGCGCCAGGCTGGATGCGGAAGGCACGCCCGAGGCGGAGCGCGATGTTTATGTGAAGCGGCTGGATTTTGAGCTCGCCACGATTATTTCCATGGGATTCCCCGGCTACTTCCTGATCGTTGCGGATTTTATCCAATGGGCGAAGGACCAGAAAATTCCCGTCGGGCCGGGGCGCGGTTCGGGGGCGGGTTCGCTGGTGGCGTGGAGCCTGCGCATCACCGATTTGAATCCGTTGCGCTACGGCTTGCTGTTCGAGCGGTTTCTGAACCCTGAACGTGTTTCAATGCCGGATTTCGATATCGATTTCTGCCAGGAGCGGCGCGATGAGGTGATTGCCTATGTGGTGCGTGAATACGGCGCCGAGCGGGTGGCGCAGATTATTACGTTTGGTAAGCTTCAGGCCCGCGCTGCGGTGCGCGATGTGGGACGTGTGCTGGGGCTGCCCTATGGCCAGGTGAACAAGGTTGCCGAGCTGATCCCGAATAATCCCGCGAAGCCGGTGACCTTGAAGGAAGCCATTGCCGGCGAGCCGAAATTGCAGGAATTGCGCGATGCCGATGAGGGTAATGCGCGGCTGATGGAGGTGGCGCAGCAGCTTGAAGGCCTGTACCGCCATGCCAGCACGCATGCGGCTGGCGTGGTGATCGGCGACCGGCCTCTGGTGGAGCTGGTGCCACTCTACAAGGACCCGCGCTCGGACCTGCTGGTGACACAATATTCGATGAAATATGTCGAACAGGCCGGGCTGGTGAAGTTCGATTTTCTGGGCTTGACCACGCTGACCGTGATCGACCGGGCCTTGCGGTTTCTGGCCGCGCAGGGGATCGTGCTCGATATTGCCGCGATTCCGCTGGATGATCGCAAAACCTACGAGATGATCGGGCGCGGGGATACCGCCGGCGT
>JAKBAV010000019.1 GCA_021826225.1 Pseudomonadota bacterium
CCAGCGCCGTCTGGTCGCTGAGCGTCGTGAGGGTTTGCAGCAGCGGCGCCGGCAACGCGGTGATGGCGCGGGCGGCAAGCACGCCGGAAACCGTGCCGTGGCTGTGCAGAGGGAGCAAGCGCCAGGGTACGGCGGGCAGGGTGGATGTGCCGGTACCGGTCTCGACATCATGCGTCACGCACCAGCGCGCTGCGGCCTCCGCCGCCTCGTCCAGCGCCGCGCCCTCGGGGTGGCGTGCCTCCACCGTAAGGCCAGCCGGGCCCTGCAGCGCGACAATGCCGCCGCCGGTCAGCACCGCGGTTTCTTCCGCCGCGGCGCGCAACACATCCGAGATCGTGACTGCTTGCGAAAGACGCTGGCTGAACACGGAGATGCGCCGGAGGGCCTCGACCCGGGCCGCCGCGGCGCCGGCCTCCAGCCGCACGCGCCCGGCAAGCTGGCCGGTGAGCAGCCCGATGAGCAGAAAGACGATGAGAGCCACGACATCCCGCGGATCGGCGACGGAGAGCGTGTAAAACGGCGGCAGGAAGAAGAAATTCCACAGAAAAAACGCGGCGATGGCGGTGAACAGGCCCGGGTTGCGTCCGGAGCGGCTGGCCATGGCGGCGATGAGCCCGGTGAAGATCAGCCCCATCGCCTCCGGCGGAATGTATTTTTGCGCGGCCAGGCCGCCGCCGGCCGTTGCCGCCAGCAGCCCGGCGGCGAGCAGATAGGGCTCCCACGCCCGCTGGTGCGGCGGCACCAGCGGGCGTGGCGGCGCGGCGGCCCGCAATGGCACGAAATGCAGCGTATAGGCCTGCGCCTTTGCCAGCAGTATCTCGGCGAAGCGGCGCCTGAAGCCGCGCCGCCCGGCAGCGCGGCCGACCACGATATGGGTGATATTATTGGCGGCGGCATAATCCAGCACGGCCTGCAGCATATCCGTGCTGCTTTGCGTCGCCACACCGCCGCCGAGCTGCACGGCCAGGTCCAGTGCCGCCTGGACCTGCGCGTTATCCTCCGGGCGCTCGACATGAAAGGCCGTGAGCGGCGCATGCAGCGCCTCGGCCAGCCGGGCGGCGTGGCGGACCACATTGGCCGCGGCGTCATCCGGGCCGATCAGCGCCAGCACACGTTCCGCCACCGGCCAGGGCCCGGGAATGGCGCGCTCACGCATGTAGCGGGTTACGTCCTTGTCGATGCGCTGTGCCGCGCGGCGCAACGCAATTTCGCGGAGCGCGCCGAGATTGCCCTCGCGAAAGAAGCCCTCCAGCGCGCGGCCCGCGATATCCGGCCGGTAGATATGCCCCTCCCGCAGTCGGGTGCGCAGCTCATTGGGCGGCAGGTCGATCAGTTCGATCTCATCGGCCATGTCGAGCACCGTATCGGGGAGGGTTTCCGCCACCCGCACGCCGGTGATGCGCGCCACCTGGTCGTTGAGGCTTTCCAGATGCTGGACGTTCACCGTGCTCCAGACATCGATGCCCGCCGCCAGCAGCTCCTGCACATCCTGCCAGCGCTTGGCGTGGCGCAGGCCGGGCACATTGGTATGGGCAAGCTCATCCACCAGCAGCAATTGCGGGTGGCGGGTAAGGGCCGCGTCGAGGTCGAACTCTTCCAGCATCTGGCCGCGATAGGGCACCGTGAGCCGCCGCAGCATCTCAAGGCCGGCGGTTTTCTGTGCCGTGCCGGCGCGGCCATGGGTTTCGATCAGTCCGGCGACGACATCCACACCCTTCATGCGGTGAGCGTGGGCGGCATCCAGCATTTCCCAGGTCTTGCCGACGCCAGGGGCGGCACCGAGGAATATTTTCAGATGCCCGCGCTGGCCGCGTTCAAGCCCGGCCAGCAATGCATCCGGGTCGGGGCGCGCCGCCTCCGCGCGGGGATTTTCCATTCTGCTTTATCGCGCTTCCAGGTGCTCCAGCGCAAGGTTCAGCTCCAGCACGTTCACATGGTCCGTGCCGATGAAGCCGAAGGCGGGGTAGCGTGCCAGATGCCGCACGAGCGCGTCCACCCCCGCCACGGGCAGATGCCGCGCCGCCGCCACCGCGGGCACCTGGCGCAGCGCATCGGCAAGTGAAATATCCGGGTCTAACCCAGATCCCGAGGCGGTAACCGCATCCGCCGGCACAGGACCGGGACCATAAGCCTTGCGGTAGGCCGCGATGCGCGGGCGCAACTGCGCCAGCAGGGCCGCACTGGACGGGGCGAGGTTGGAAGCGCCGGACTGGGCGGCATTATAGGTCGGTGAGAGCGCGGAGGGACGGGTGGTGAAATAGGCGGCCCCGGTGAAATTCTGTCCGATAAGGGTTGAGCCGATGACCGCCCCGTGCTGGCGCAGCAGCGAGCCATTGGCCTGGAACGGAAAGGCCAGTTGCATGGCGCCGGTAAAGCCTAGAGGCAGTGCCAGCCCGAGCGCGAGGGTAAAGAGCAGGATGATGGAAATGGCGGGGCGGAGTTCGCGGAGCGGGGCCATGGCGTTCCTCATGAAAAAATGTGAAAGAGGCCGAGGATCGCGTCAATCAGCTTGATCCCGGCAAAGGGTGCCACGATGCCGCCCAGCCCGTAGATGAGCAGATTGCGCTTGAGCAGCGCCGCGGCGCCGATGGCGCGGAATTTCACACCTTTCAACGCCAGCGGCACGAGGGCGGCGATGACCAGCGCATTGAAGATTACCGCTGACAGGATGGCGCTTTCGGGCGTATGCAGGTGCATGATGTTGAGCGCCTGAAGCTGCGGGTAGGTGCCCACGAAAATCGCCGGCAATATGGCAAAGTATTTGGAAATATCATTGGCGATGGAGAATGTGGTGAGTGCTCCCCGGGTGATGAGCAACTGCTTGCCGATCTCGACGATTTCGATGAGCTTGGTCGGATCGCTGTCGAGATCGACCATGTTGCCGGCCTCGCGCGCGGCCTGGGTGCCGGTCTGCATCGCCACCCCGACATCGGCCTGGGCAAGCGCCGGGGCATCGTTGGTGCCGTCGCCGCACATGGCGACAAGCCGGCCCTGCGCCTGCACCTTGCGGATATAGTCGAGCTTGTTCTGCGGCGTTGCCTCGGCGATGTAGTCATCCACCCCGGCCTCCGCCGCAATCGCCGCGGCGGTCAGGCGATTATCGCCGGTGACCATGATGGTGCGGATGCCCATGGCGCGCAGTGCCGCGAAGCGGGTCTTGATGCCGGGCTTCACGATATCCTTGAGCTCGATCAACCCGAGCAGCCTGCCATTGGCGGCAACGGCCAGCGGTGTCGCGCCGGCGCGGGCAATGCACGCGGCGGTTTCCGTGAACGCCGCATCGCCAACCGCGCCGAGTGTATTGCGGATGGAATCCACCGCACCTTTGCGATATGTGCTGGTACCATCATCGAGTCCTGAAAGGCGGGTATTTGCCGAGAAGGGAATGGCGCGGCCGCCGGGCGGCATTTGCGGGGCAATGCCGTGTTGCTCCCGCGCCAGGGCGAGGATGGAGCGGCCTTCCGGCGTGTCATCGCCGAGGCTGGCCAGCGCGCAGGCTTCCGCCAGGTCGCGCATGGCCACGCCCGCCGCCGGATAGAAGGCGGCGGCCATGCGGTTGCCGAACGTTATGGTACCGGTTTTATCCAGCAGCAGCGCATCGACATCGCCCGCCGCCTCCACCGCGCGGCCCGACGTGGCGATGACATTGAAGCAGACCAGCCTGTCCATGCCCGCGATGCCGATGGCCGAGAGCAGCCCGCCAATCGTGGTGGGGATGAGACAGACAAGCAGGGCCGCTAGAACAGGGATGGAAAACCGCGTGCCGGCATAGGCGCCGAACGCCGTCAGCGTTACCACCGCGATGAGAAAAATAAGCGTGAGGCCGGCGAGCAGAATATCAAGCGCGATCTCGTTCGGCGTCTTGCGTCTGGTCGCGCCCTCGACCAGCGCGATCATGCGGTCGAGAAAGGTCGCGCCGGCATCAGCCGTGATCCGCACCACGAGCCAGTCGGAAATGACCAGCGTGCCGCCGGTGACGGCGGAGCGGTCGCCGCCGGCCTCGCGCAGTACGGGGGCGGATTCGCCCGTGACCGCACTTTCATTCACGCTGGCGAGACCCTCGATAATTTCGCCATCGGACGGGATGAGATCTCCGGCTTCCACGAGCACGATGTCGCCCTTTTGCAGATCCGCCGCCGGTGTGGGTTTGAAAAGGACGCGATCGCGCGGGTCGAGCAGGAGTTTGGCCATCGTGTCGGAGCGGGTATGTTTCAGGCTGTCCGCCTGGGCCCGGCCGCGTCCTTCGGCCACCGCTTCGGCGAAGGTCGCGAACAGTACGGTCAGCCACAGCCAGGCGGCGATAACGATGGCGAAGGCCGCCGGGGCGTGGCTGTGGATGCTCCAGGCGGCGGAGAAGGTGACCAATCCGGCGATGATTTCCGTGACGAAGATCACCGGGTTGCGGATGAGCCGCGCGGGGTTGAGTTTGATGACGGAGTCGAGCGCAGCGCGGCGGAGAATGCCGGGCGAGAAGAGCGCGATGGCGGCGGTTTTGGCCATGGTCAGAAGGTCTTTCCAGCCTGAAGGAGAAATTGCTCGGCAAGCGGGCCCAGCGTGTCGGCCGGCAGGAACTGCAGGCCGCCGAGAATGATGATGACGCCGATGAGCAGGAACACGAAGAGCGGTCCGTTTGTCGGGAAGGTGCCGGGGCTCGGCGGCAGTTTGGGCTTGGCGGCGAGGGAGCCGGCGATGGCGAGAATGGGGATCATGAAGGCGAAGCGCCCGAACAGCATGGCGGCGCCCAGGCCGTAATCCAGCAGATCCGTATCGGCCGACAGGCCGGCCATGGCGCTGCCGTTATTCTCGGTCGCCGAGGTCCAGCCATAGAGCATCTCGCTGAACCCGTGCGGCCCGGCATTGGCGAGCGAACCAAGCCCCGATGCGGTGAGCAGCGACAGCGCGGTGCCACCCAGGATAAAGCCGGTCAGGACGAGTACCGCCAGCATGGCGAGCTTGACCTCCTTGGCCTGCACTTTTTTGCCGAGATATTCCGGCGTGCGCCCGACCATGAGCCCGGCCACGAAAACCGAAAACAGCGCGAAGACGATGATCGTGTACAGGCCGGACCCAACGCCGCCGGGCGCCACCTCGCCGAGCTGCATGAGAAACAACGGCACGGCACCACCCAGCGGGGTGTAGCTGTCGATGAAGCTATCGACCGCGCCGCAGGAAGTGCCCGTTGCCGCCACATCGAAGGTGGTGGAAGCGGGGATGCCAAAGCGCATCTCCTTGCCTTCCCAGTTGCCGTTGGCCGTGGCGCCCGCCTGGATTTGCAGCGGGTTGCCCGCGGCCTCGGCGGCGTAGGCGCCGGCACAGCCAAGGGCAAGAATGATCGCCATGGCTGCCATCAGCGCCCGCCCCTGCGCCTTGTCCTTCAGCATATGGCCGAAGGCGATGGGCAGGGCAAAGCCGATGGCAAGAGTCAGCCAGGTTTCCAGCAGGTTGGTCCAGATGGTCGGGTTCTCGAACGGGTGCGCCGCATTGGCATTGAAGAAGCCGCCGCCATTCGTGCCGAACTCCTTTATCGCCTCCTGCAATGCCACGGGGCCACGGGCGATGGATTGCACGGCACCGCTGAGCGTATGCGCCGTGGCGTTGCCGGCAAAGGTCATCGGCACGCCGGACCAGACGAGGTAGACCGCCGCGATGATGCAGACCGGCAGCAGCAGATACAGCGTGACGCGCGTGATATCGACATAGAGATTGCCAAGTGTGCTGAGGCCGCCTGCACAGAAGGCACGCATGACGGCGGCGGCGGCGGCAATGCCGGCAGCGGCGGAGATGAAATTATGCACGGTCAGCCCGAGCATCTGCGCCCCATAGGAGACCTGCTGCTCCGGCGCGTAAGCCTGCCAGTTGGTATTCGTGGTGAAGCTGACAGCCGTATTGAAGGCAAGGCGCGGCGCCATGCCTTGGATGTGAAGCGGATTGAACGGCAGATAATATTGCAGCCGCAGAATGGCATAGAGCAGCAGGAAATGAATGAAGGACAGCAGCAGCATGGCAATGGCATAATCCTGCCACCGCATCGCGCGCTTTTCATCCACCCCCGCGAGCCGGTAGACCGCCACTTCCACAGGCCGCGCCCATGTGACGCGGCCTTCGAGAATCGCCGCGATATAGCGGCCCAGAGGAAAAGCCGCGCCCAGCACGAGCGCGAAGACCAGTACGATATAAAGCCATCCGCCAAGGGTCATGTCAGGTCAGCCTCAAAAATCTTCGGGCCGCAACATGGCCCAGATGAGATAGATGAAAAGCGCCGCGCAAACGGCGCCGCCGAGGGACCATTCCAGCATCATACGTGCTCGCATGTGGGGATATAGAGCCATAGCAGGGTGAACATCGCCATGGCGGCCGAAAGCGCGATCAGATCGTTCATGGTAACCAGCCTTTCATGGGGGGACCCTGCGCCCACCGCCATAAAGCGGCGATGGGGAAGCCCGCTGGCCGGTATAAAGGCGGTATAAAGACGCGCTCGGGCCCTGCCTTTGCCAGCGGGATATCCGCCGCGATGGCTATCGGCATGAAAATGCCCTAGACAAAGCCAAAAAACAGCGGAAACAAATCATGATCAGAAATCTTCCCGAGACCTGGAGCCTTGAGGCTGATCTGGTGGTGCTCGGCTCCGGCATTGGCGGCCTGTCGGCGGCGATCACGGCGCAGGATCATGGCTTGAGCGTGCTGGTGCTGGAGCGTTCCGGGCAGGTCGGCGGGGTTACCGCGCTGTCGCTGGGTGAGGTCTGGGTTCCCGGCAATCATCTCGCCGAGCGCCTTGGCATCGAGGACAGCGCCGAAAGCGGCTTTCGCTACCTGAAGCGGCTCGCAATGGGGTATGGCGACGAGCTGGCCGCTCTCAACCTCGCGGTGCATGCGCGCCTGGCCCTGCGCTATTTCGAGAATAAAATCGGCCTCGGCATGGCGGTGATCCGGGGCTGCCCGGATTATTACTATGGCCAGACCAATGATGGCGTGGCCGAGGGCCGGCTGCTCGAAGCCCTGCCCTTCCCCGCCGCGACGCTGGGCGCCTGGCAAGCGCGAACCCGCGTATCGCCGATCGCGCCCTACGGCATGACGCATCCGGACATGATGGAACGCGGCGGAACGGCCAACATAAAGGACTGGGACTTTACCCTCATGGGCGAGCGGCTGATGCGCGACGAGCGCTGCCTGGGTCCTGGCCTTGCCGCGGCTTTCGTCAAGGGCGTGCTTGATCGCGGCATTCCGCTGCATACCGGGGCTGATGCCGTGGAGTTGATCGGCGATGGCGAACGCGTGGTCGGCGTGCGGGCCGTGAAGGATGGCAGGGACATGTTCGTGAAGGCAAATCGTGGCGTGGTTGTCGCCGTGAGCAGCTATGAGCGGAACGCGAACCTGAACAAGACCCTGGCGCAGCAACTCGATCTCGGCACGATGGTGCTGGCGACGGTGGATGGCGCCGGTTTCCGGCTGACAGGTCCGGTTGGCGCGCGCATCGCCAAGGTGCCCGATATCACCATGGGCGGCGTTCAGGTGCCCGGCGAAGAGATGGAAGACGGCACGCCGCTGATGCGCAGCGTGATGCAGCCGATCGGCCTGCCGCATACGATCGTCGTCAACCGCGCCGGGCAGCGTTTCGCGAATGAGGCTTTCTACCGCGAGTTCTTCTACCGGCTCGATCATATCGATGGCGGCACGCAGACGCATCCGAACTTCCCCTGCTGGGTGATTTTCGACAATCAGGCGCGGCAGAAATATCCGTTTGCCTCGGTCATGCCCGGGCAGGATCTGCCCGAAGGCATGGGGGTGAAGGCGGACAGCCTGGCGGAGCTGGCACGGCTGACAGAAATCGACGCGCCGGGGCTCATCGAAACCATAGGGCGCTTCAACGCGCATGCCGAAAAGGGCGAGGACCCTGTGTTCCGCCGCGGCACTCACCCCTGGAGCGCCTATATGAGCGGCGACCGTTACCAGAAGCCGAACCCGAATCTGGGGCCATTGGTGCAACCGCCATTTTACGCGGTCGAGATCCGCCGGATGGGCGGCAGCGCCATCCCCTCCACCGGCGTGGTGACGGACCAGCATTCGCGGGCCATGGACTGGCATGACCGGCCGATCGAGGGGCTTTATGTCGCGGGGAATTCCGTGGCGCGGATGGAGAGCGGTGCGATGATGCAGAGCGGCGTTTCCAATGCGCGTGGCATGACCCACGGGTATCTCGCGGGCTGCCATGCGGCGGGACAGCCGAGCGACAGGCTGGCCGAGGCCGTGGCGCGGCTGGAATTATGAAATTCTGACCGGCTGCCCGGCAGGCGGTGCCGGGGCGCCGGCGCCAGAATGGAGTTTTTTGCCCTTCACCCCGGCCTCGGCCCGTTTCCTGCCACATTCGTCGCCTACCTGCTCGGGCATTATGATATCCTCGCGCCCGGCCCCGTCATATTCCTCCGCATTGCCCTTCTCAGCTTCGGGGCGTGAGCATGCATAAATTCTGGTTGATCCGCCACGCTCTGGTCCACCCGGCGGCGCTGGCCAATTTATACGGCACGGATGACGTGCCGATCTGCGACGATACCATGGAGGCGCAGACCGGCCGCTACGCCGCCCTGGCCGCCAGGCTGCCGCGCCCGGCGCGCATTATCTGCACCCCGCTCTCCCGCACGCAGGCCACCGCCGCGGCCTTGTTCCGTGCCGGCTACCCGGAGCAGGTGCCGGTGATCGACCCGGCTTTCGTCGAGCAGGATTTCGGCGCATTGCAGGGCCAGCCCATCGCCAGTTTCGATTCCCGGGAGGCCGGAGAGCGCCACCCGTTCTGGCCCATCCATGCCGCCGAGACCCCGCCCGGCGGCGAGAGCTTCGCGCATCTCATCGCGCGCGTCGGGGCCGGGCTGGAGGCGCTGCGCGGCACCGCCGAAGCCGGCGGGCATACCATTATCGTCAGCCATGGCGGGGCGATACGCGCGGCCTGCGCGCATGTGCTGGGGCTCACCCCGCACCAGGCGCTGTGCCTGCAAATTGACAATATCTCGCTGACGAAGCTTGAATACAACCCGCGAGGGTGGCGTGTACTCTCGGTTAATGAACATCTCTCCACGGCAGCTTGCCAATCAGCCGCCACAGGGCCAGTTAAACCCGCAACGGCGGCGTGATTTTGTGGCGTAATTTTTATAAGGAAACCCAATGATGAAGCGTCTTCTGCTCGCGGCGACACTGGCCCTGGCCCCCGCTTTACTCCCGGCGGGCCGGGCTTTGGCGGATTCCCCCCAGCATCTGGTGGATAGCTCCACCCTGGCGCTGGAGGACCTCATGGGCGGGCCGCAGGGCACGCAGACCCAGGATTACCTGCGCCGCGCGAAGGCGGTGGTGATCTGCCCGAACATCTTTCGGGGCGGTTTCTTCTTTGGCGGGGAGGGCGGGGCCTGTGTCATGTCCGCGCGCACGGCGGATGGCAGCTGGTCGGACCCGGCGCTCTACACGCTGGGCAGCGGCAGTTTCGGCCTGCAGTTCGGGGTGCAGAATTCCGAGGTGATGATGCTGATCATGACCGATTCGGGGCTGAACGCGCTGCTCAACTCGCAGTTCAAATTCGGCGCGGATGCCAGCATCGCGGTGGCGACATTCGGCTCCGGCGTGAACGGCTCCATGGCGCCCGCGATCAATGCCGACATCATCAGCTTCTCCAAGAGCCAGGGGCTTTATGGCGGCGTGTCGCTGGGTGGCTCGGTGCTCTCGAACAATGCCGGGGCGGAGCAGGCCTATTACGGCCAGCAGCTCGATGCCCGGCAGATCGTGGTGGATGGCCAGGGCAATAACCCCGGCGCCAACCCGCTGCGCACGCTGCTCACGCGCTACGGCCAGTAAGGAGGCAGTAAGGCGGCCACGGGACGCGGCCAGCCGCTCAAATTGCCGATATTTAAATTGTATCGCGCGTTATGCAATCGATAGAAGCAATGCGCGATGCAAAACAAGACTCATATGGCCACGCTCGACGGATTGCGCGGCGTAGCGGCACTTTCCGTTATGCTCATGCATTTCAGCAAGACCTGGCATACGGGCCTTATCTTGCCGCGGGCCTATCTGGCGGTTGATTTTTTTTTCGCGTTGAGCGGCTTTGTTATTGCTAAATCTTATGAAGACAGGCTGAAGGGCAGCCTGTCTTTTTTGAAATTTTCAAAGCTGCGCCTGCAAAGGCTCTATCCGCTCATCCTGTTTGCGACATGCCTTGCGGCGGTAGAGGCGGGCCTGCGTATATTTGCGCATGGACCGCCTCAGACCGTGCATGGTGGCCTGACGCTGTTCGTCGAATTCGGCCTGGGCATTCTGCTACTGCCTGATTTTTTCGCCATCAACAACAGAATGTTTCCCCTCGATGCGCCGGCCTGGTCGCTTTTCTATGAGTTCGGTGTCAATTTTCTCTATGCCGGCATCGTGCGCTATCTGACGATCTGGCGTCTCGTTGCGGTTCTGGTGGTCGCGGGGGTCTGTCTCATCCATTTGAACGTGAAGCATGGGAGCGCCGATTTCGGCTATTCCGCCATACAGTTCAAGGCTGGCGCGGCGCGTGTGGTGTTCTCGTTTTTCGCCGGTGTGTTGCTGTACAGGTTGCGCTTGCGCGGCAGCTTCGCGGGCCTGCCGCCGCTCTCGGGCTTCTGGCTTGCCGGGGCGCTGCTGCTCACCTTCCTGCCGCCCGCCTATCATTTTCCTTGGTATTACGATCCGGTCTGCATTTTTATTGTCTATCCGCTGATCATCGCCATCGGCAGCGAGGATCATCTGACGGTACCGGGTGTATCGCTGGCTCTCTGGCTCGGCCGGCTGTCCTATCCGGTCTATCTGTTGCACTGGCCGCTCATCGCGCAGAATGCGGACTGGATATTTCATGGCCGTCATGGTTTGGGCCTGGTGGCCACCACTGCCGTTTCGGCTCTGGCCGTGGTGCTGGTGTCCTGGCTGGTCCTGGTGTTCTACGATGAGCCGGTGCGCGCGCGGTTGAAGCGCGGGCTGCGCCGCAGGCCCGCCGAGGTGCTGGTCCTCGGCGTTCAGAATGCCGGCTGAGCCCGTTTTCCGGCCAGCCTAATAAACCACGACGGAACGGATGCTCTCGCCCCGGCGCATCAGCTCGAAGCCCTCATTGATCTGCGCGAAGGGCAGGACATGGGTGATGAGCGAGTCGATGTCGATTTTGCCATCCATGTACCAGTCGACGATTTTCGGCACATCGGTGCGGCCACGCGCGCCGCCGAAGGCCGTGCCCTTCCAGCTCCGGCCCGTAACAAGCTGGAACGGGCGGGTTGAAATTTCCTGGCCGGCGCCGGCGACGCCGATGATGATGGAGGTGCCCCAGCCGCGATGGGTGCATTCCAGCGCCTGGCGCATGACTTTGACATTGCCGATGCATTCGAAGGAATAGTCGGCGCCGCCATCGGTCAGGTTGACCAGATACGGCACGAGCTCCTCGCCGATTTCGGCGGGGTTGACGAAATGCGTCATGCCGAATTTTTCGGCCATGGGCTTGCGCCCGTTATTGAGGTCGACGCCGATGATTTTATCCGCACCGGCAATGCGCGCGCCCTGGATGACATTGAGACCGATGCCGCCCAGGCCGAACACCACGACATTATCGCCGGGCTGCACTTTCGCGGTGTTGAACACGGCACCTATGCCGGTGGTCACACCGCAGCCGATATAGCAGATCTTATCGAATGGCGCGTCCTCGCGTACCTTGGCCAGAGCGATCTCGGGCAGCACGGTGTAATTGGCGAAGGTGGAGCAGCCCATATAATGCATCACCGGCGCGCCGTCGCAGGAAAAGCGCGAGGTGCCATCGGGCATCACGCCTGCTCCTTGCGTGCCGCGAATGGCGGTACAGAGATTGCTCTTGCGCGAGAGGCAGGTTTTGCATTGGCGGCATTCGGGCGTGTAGAGCGGAATGACATGGTCGCCCTTTTTTAGGCTGGTCACGCCGGGGCCGGTTTCAACCACGATGCCGGCACCCTCATGCCCCAGAATGGCGGGGAAAATACCCTCGGGATCGGCGCCGGAGAGGGTGTAGTCATCGGTATGGCAGATGCCGGTGGCTTTCACCTCGACCATCACCTCGCCGAATTTCGGGCCGTCGATATCGACGATTTCAAGTGAGAGCGGTTGTCCCGCCGCGCGTGCCACGGCTGCCCTGGTCTTCATGATTCTGCTCCTTTGAACGCGCTCGCGGGATATCCTTGCGCGAACAGCAGAGATGTCAAATCCGTGTGCTCGATACGATTTTGCACCTGAGCCGCGACGATGGGCTTGGCGTAATAGGCGATGCCGAGCCCGGCGGCGGTGAGCATGGGCAGATCGTTGGCGCCGTCGCCCACCGCCAGCGTGGCCTGGAGTTTCACGCCGCGCGCGGCGGCCAACTCGTTGAGTGCGGTCAGCTTTGCGTCCTTATCCAGGATCGGCTCGGCGACCTCGCCGGTGAGGGACGTGCCGTCATCCAGCAGCGTGTTGGAGCGGTGTTCATCGAAGCCCAGTTCGGCGGCAACGCGGGCGGTAAAATAGGTGAAGCCGCCGGAGACCAAAGCGGTGGTGGCGCCGAAGCTCTTCATGGTGGTGACCAATTCGCGGGCGCCGGGGCAGAATTTGGTTGTCGCCCAGGTTTGCTCCAGCGCGGTCAGGGGCAGGTTTTTGAGCATGGCGACGCGCTCACGCAGAGCCGAGGGAAAATCCAGCTCGCCATTCATCGAACGGCGGGTGATCTCGGCGATCTGGTCTTTTATCCCGGCATAGGCGGCGATTTCGTCCAGGGTTTCGGTGGTCACGATGGTGCTGTCCATATCGGCGACCAGCACCGCCTTGCGGCGGCCACGGAATTTGGTGACGAAAATATCCACCGCCTTATGGTCCAGAGCGGCCTGCACGGCGGCGCGGTCGGGCAGGATCTGGGTGATGAATTCCATGGCCTGGCGCTCGGCCAGCCAGTTGGGGTGCATGCCGGCACATAAATCCACGGCATGGGCGGCATCCGCCGGGGTGAGGGGGCCGGCTTGCGGGTTGGCGCATAAAATGACGATATAGGACATGGGCGCGACTGGTAGGACACCTGCGAAACTTCGGCAACGCAAAGCTGTTATACTGGCGGGGCCGACGGCGAGCGGCAAGTCGGCTCTGGCCCTGGCGCTGGCGCGGCGGCTGGGTGGCAGCATTATCAATGCCGATGCCATGCAATGCTATGCTGAGCTGCGGCTGATCACCGCCCGGCCGACGCCGGCGGATGAGGCGGCGGCGGCGCATAGGCTGTACGGGGTGCGGGCGGCGGCTGAGCCGGCCAATGCGGCCTGGTGGCGGCAGGCGGCGCTGGCGGCGATGGAGCAGGCCGCATTGCCGATTTTATGCGGCGGCACCGGAATGTATTTTTCGGCACTGGTGAAGGGCATTGCCGATATACCTGAACCCGGCCCGGCGGCCCGGCTGGAGGCGCGTGCGCTGTTGGCGGAGATTGGCCCCCCGGCGCTCCATGCCCGGCTGGATGCGGAGACGGCGGCAAAGCTCAAACCCGGTGACAGCCAGCGCATCGCCCGCGCCTATGAGGTGCTGCGCGCCACCGGAAAGGGGCTGGCCTGGTGGCAGGCACAGCCGCTGGCGCCCTTGCCGGGCTGGAATTTCCGCATGATCTTGCTTGACCCGCCGCGCGAGGCTTTGCGCGAAGCTATCGTGGCGCGCTTCGCGGCGATGCTGGAGGGCGGCGCGCTGGCCGAGGTGCGGGACTTCCTGGCCCTTGGGCTGGACCCGGCGCTGCCGCTGATGCGCGCCCACGGCGTGCCGGAATTGGCGGCCTACCTGCGCGGTGAAACCACATTGGCGGATGCGAGTACCCGCGCCGGGCTTGTTACGCACCAATACACCAAGCGGCAAATGACCTGGTTCCGCCACCAGAAACTGGTGGACAGCCCTGCCATGCAAATAATTCAATCAAGAATCGACGTGTCAGCGCAACTTTCGGAAAGATTTATTGACGATTTGACTAATTTTGTAGAAGGTCCGGATTGACCTGCCGCGCCGCAGCGCGTAATCCCCCAGCTTGGGCTCAGGGACAGGACCAGCAGCATGGATGGCACGATACAGGCGGCGGAGCTGATGAATTCAGGTGCGGAGGCGATTCTCCGGGCATTGAAGGCGCAAGGGGTGGATACGATCTTCGGCTATCCCGGCGGCGCCGTGCTGCCGCTTTACGACGCTATCTTTCAGCAGAATGAAATCCGCCACATTCTGGTGCGCCACGAACAGGCCGCCGTGCATGCCGCCGAGGGCTATGCGCGCTCCACCGGCAAGGTCGGCTGCGTGCTTGTCACCTCCGGGCCGGGTGCGACCAATGCCGTGACCGGGCTGGTCGATGCCTTGATGGACAGTATTCCGCTGGTCTGCCTGACCGGCCAGGTGCCGACGCATCTCATCGGCAACGACGCCTTCCAGGAGGCCGACACCACCGGCATCACCCGCCAGGCGACCAAGCATAATTATCTGGTGAAGCGTTCCGAGGATCTGGTCCGCGTGATCCACGAGGCCTTCCAGGTTGCCCGTACCGGCCGGCCCGGCCCGGTGCTGGTCGATCTGCCAAAAGATATTCTGATCAACCCGGCGCCGTATCGCGAGCCGTCCAGCGCGCCGCACCGCTCCTACCGGCCGCGCACCGAGCCCGATCCGCGGCGCATCGAGGAGGCCGTGGCACTGCTCAAGCGCAGCGCGCGGCCTGTTGTGTATGCCGGTGGCGGTGTCATCAATGCCGGGCCGGAGGCGTCTCGCCTGCTGACCGAATTCGTGCGCATGACAGGCTTTCCCTGCACCAATACGTTGATGGGGCTGGGCTCTTTTCCGGCCTCGGATGGCCAGTATCTCGGCATGCTGGGGATGCACGGCACGTATGAGGCCAACCTTGCGATGCATGGCTGTGACGTGATGTTGAACCTGGGCGCGCGGTTTGATGACCGGGTGACGGGGCGGCTGAACGCCTTCTCGCCTGGCTCCAAGAAGATCCATGCCGATATCGATCCGGCGAACATCAACAAATCCGTGGCGGTGGATGTCGCCATCGTCGGCGATGCGCTGGCGGTGCTGAAGGCGCTCATTGCCGCGTGGAAGCACGAGCCGCATGTGCAGGACCGCGCGGCGCTGGCGCAATGGTGGCAGCAGATCGATGTCTGGCGCGCCAAGGACTCGCTGCGCTACACGCAGAACCGCGATCGCGGCAGCATCATCAAGCCGCAATACGCGGTCGAGCAATTATTCAAGGCGACGCGCGGACGCGAGACCTTCGTGACCACCGAGGTCGGCCAGCACCAGATGTGGGCGGCGCAGTATTTCAAATTTGAAAAACCGAACCACTGGATGACCTCCGGCGGCTTGGGCACCATGGGCTACGGCCTGCCGGCCGCCATGGGCGTGCAGGTGGCGCATCCGGATGCGCTGGTCATCGACATTGCCGGCGAGGCCAGCACGCTGATGAACATACAGGAGATGGGCACGCTGGCGCAGTTCCGCCTGCCGGTGAAGATTTTCATCCTCAACAACAAATATATGGGCATGGTGCGGCAATGGCAGGAGCTGCTGCATGGCAGCCGCTACTCCAATTCCTATTCCGAGGCGTTGCCGGATTTCGTGAAGCTGGCCGAGAGTTTTCACGCGGTTGGTTTGCGCGCGGAAAAAGTCGAGGATCTGGACCGGGTGATCGCCGAAATGCTGGCCGTGGACCGGCCGGTGATTGCCGATATCTGTGTCGATGAAAAGGAAAACGTATTCCCGATGATCCCTTCAGGCGCGCCGCATAACGAAATGCTTCTGGGCCCGGAACACAAGGGCGATAACAGGCCCGGTGTGACCGATGCCGGGATGGCGCTGGTTTGATGCCCGGGCAGAATTTGCGCGCCGCCACCATTTCGGTGCTGGTGGAGAATGAGTCCGGGGTTCTGGCCCGCGTCATCGGTTTGTTTTCCGGCCGGGGCTATAATATCGACAGCCTGACCGTGGCGCCGGTGGAGCGGGATGGGAGCAAAAGCCGCATCACCATCGTGACGCAAGGCACGGAAATGGTGATCGAGCAGATCAAGGCGCAGCTCGACCGTCTGGTGCCGGTATACAAGGTGCTGGACCTCTCCGAGGGGCCGCATCTCTCCCGCGAGCTGGCGCTGATAAAAGTTCTCGGCACGGGCGAGAAGCGCGCCGAGGCGCTGCGGCTGGCCGATGCGTTCCGGGCTCGTGTGATTGATGCGACGACGGAGAGCTTCACCTTCGAGCTGACCGGCGCGACGGATAAGCTGGACGCGTTTCTGGACCTGATGCGCCCGGTCGGTCTGGCTGAGGTTTCACGGACCGGCGTGGCGGCGATTGCGCGGGGTATGAAGACGATCGGGTAGAACCATCGGCGGGTAGAACCATCGGGACGAAGGTGACACCCTTTGCCTCGTCCTGGCACTAAGGTAAGGTACGCTTCGTACCATTGTCGCCGCTACCATTTTGACGACGCTTGAATACCTGCTGCGGTATTGGCTACAATGATTGCACTGTAAGGCTTTGATAAGTCTCCGTAGCTCAGCAGGATAGAGCACAGGATTCCTAATCCTGGGGCCGTGGGTTCGAATCCCGCCGGGGACATACCAGCCACGGATTATCGTACATTAAGCCAGATAATGCGGCCGTATCTGGAAAGCCTGGCCCTCCAGAGACGTCATTCGTGCTTTGCGGCGCATCGTTGTTGCGCCATGACTATGGCGGCGCTGTGCCGTCAGCGCGGAGGAGGAATACGAACATGCCGGTAATTGGCCTGGACCATGTGAATATCAGAACCTTGGATGCCGAGGAATCCGCGCGGTTTTATGTCGAGGTCCTGGGCTTCGCGTATCATCGCGGGCCGGAGGTCATGGGCCATCAGGCGCATTGGCTGTGCGACAATAGCGGCCGGCCCATCATTCATCTGCGCCTGCGGGAGCCAGATGGCGCCTCCACCGGCCCCGTGGATCATGTTGCCCTGGCCTGCCAGGGCAAGGCGGACATGGTCGAGCGGCTCACGGCCCGGAGCGTTGAATTCTCCATGGCGGAAAACCTGTTGCCGGGCATTACCCAGATTTTCCTGAAGGACCCGCACGGCATCGCCATCGAATTGCAGTTTTCCGGTGAGTAGCGTGGCCGGCATGAGTGACAGGAACGAGTTTCTGCACAAATACGGCCCCGTGGCGCTGGTCACAGGCGCTTCCGCCGGCATTGGCGGTTCGTTTGCTGAAGCCCTCGCGGCCCGCGGGTTCAACCTGGTGCTTGCCGCGCGCCGCCGCGAGATGGAGGAGCAGGCGCGCCAGCTTGAGGCCCGCCATGGCGTGCGGGTCACGGTCTGCCAGAGCGATCTCACCGAGGCTTCCGCCGTGCCGCATATCCTGGCGGCCACGGCAGCGCTCGATATCGGCCTCGTCGTCAGCAATGCCGGCTATGGCTTCCGTGGTGACCATGCCAGCCACGACCCCGCCGACCTGACCGGCATGATGATGGTGAATTGCCTTGCGCCCATGCTGCTGGCCCATGGCTTCACGCCTCGGCTGCGGGCACGGGGCCGCGGCGGCATCATCTTCACCAGCTCGGTCGAGGCGCTGCTCGGCATGCCTGGGTCCGCTGCCTACGCCGCCAGCAAAGGCTTTGTTAACCGGCTCGGCGAAGGCCTGTGGGCCGAATTGCGGCCCGACAATATCGACGTGCTCACCCTGTGTCCCGGTGCCACCGCGACCGATGCCCTGCGCCGCGCCGGCATGAATGCGGCGACAACGCCCAATGTCCAGTCACCTGACGAGGTCGCCCGGCTGGCGCTCGAAAACATTGCCAACGGCCCGGTCTATCTGTCCAACCCGCATTATGAGGCAATGTTCAAACAGCTTCTGGCCATGCCGCCGCGTGAGGCGCTAACCGCCATGGCGGGCGCCCAGAAAAAATAATGAGTCCGGAGGGAAACCGCGTATGAATCGTCTGGGCATTGAAACCTTGAGCGTGTTCGGCCTGCCGCCGGTCGAATTCGTCACCCTCGCGGCCGATCTCGGCTGCGCCCATATTTCCATGGGCCTCACCCAGGTTCCCATCAATCCGCATGGCTATCCCGGCTTCTCCCTGCGCGAGGATGTGGCGCTGCGCCACGAGATGGTCGCGGCGATGCGCGACCGCGGGGTCTCGATCGCGCTTGGCGAGGGCGTTAATGTACGGCCGGGCGCGGATATACGCAGCCTCGCGCCGGAACTCGACATCATGGCGGCGCTCGGCGTTCCGCGCATCAATACGGTAAGCCTGGACCCCGATATTGGCCGCAGCCTTGATCAATTCGCGGTCCTGGCCGAAATGGCCGCCGCGCGCGGCATGACGACGACCACGGAATTTGCCCCCGGCCTCACGATCGCGGATCTGTCCTCGGCCATTGCCGCCATCCGCCATGTCGGGCGGCGGGATTTTCGCCTGCTCATCGACACCATGCATTTTTTTCGCACAGGTGGCGTCCCGGCCGAGCTCGCGGCGCTCGACCCCGACATGATCGGCTACATCCAGATCGCCGACGCGCCGCTTCAGCCGCGTTTCGAGAGTTACATGCAGGAGGCGATGACCGAGCGCCTGGCGCCTGGCATGGGCGAGGCGCCCTTGCGCGAGATTCTCGCCGCTTTGCCGCGCGAGCTTGTGGTCTCGCTGGAAATACCGCTGCTCAGCGAGGCGCAATCCGGTATCGGCCCGTATGAGCGCCTGCGCCCGTGCGTTGATACCGTGCGCGCGCTGCTGGCTGAACTTGATGCCTGATGCTCAGGCGCCGGCCGCCTGACGGGCGCGGTGCAGCTCTTCAGGCGTGTTGATGTTCCAGAACGGATCAACCGCCCCGGCCACGAAGGCCACCTCGGTAAACCCGATATGGTCCAGCCAGGCGCGCGCGCGGTAGCGGCCCTGGGCGAGGTGCTCTTGCAACGCCTTCGCCTGGGTGCAAGGCCAGAGGCCGATTATTGGATGCAGCCTGCCGCCGCTTGCGGCAATGGCGGCGCAATCCGGCCGGAATGCCGCCGCGAGCCGCGCCACGAGGTCCGCGGGCAGGAACGGAGTATCGGCTGGAACCGTTAGCACGGCAGCGGCATAGTTTTCCCGCGCCCACAGCATGGCGGTAAGTATGCCCGCGAGCGGGCCGGGCCTGCCCGGTACGGTATCCGCGCGCAGCTGCAACCCGGTATGTGCGAACAAGGCGGGGTCGCTATTGCTGTTGATGAGAAGGGCGCTGGTCTGCGGCCTTACCGCGCGGATTACATGCTCCAGAATCGCCATGCCGCCGAGCGGCAGCAGGGTTTTGTCCCCACCGCCCAGCCGCCGCGACTGACCGCCCGCCAGGATGACACCGGGCGGCGGGTTCATTGCGGTGCCATGCATTGCGTGAGCATGAAGTCGATGATCCGGTCGGGATCGTTGAGCGGCAGGCAATGCTCCATTTCGAGACATATATCGCTCGCCACAGCGACAATATCCGGGTCGTCCGGATAAAATGGCGGCTTGCCGAGGCTGGGGCGGAAAACCTCGATTTTGGGAATCCGCGCCAGCCTGAAGCCCTCGACGAGCAGGATGTCCACCGGCGCCATGCGCCGCGCCAGGGCCGGCAGCGCCATGTCATCAGCGCTGTCATCAGCGCCGTTGGGCGCTTCATGCAGCAATGCCCAGCGCCCCCTGGAAACCAGCATCACCTCTTGCGCGCCGGCCTCGCGGTGGCGGAAACTATCCTTGCCGGGCTTGTCGAGATCGAAACCATGATGCGCGTGCTTGATGGTTGAAGCCGTGAGGCCGCGTTGCCGCAGGCGCGGCAGCAACTCTGTCACCAGCGTGGTTTTGCCGCTCCCCGAGGCGCCGACGAAGCCGATCATTCGCATCAGTGTTTCCCATCAGGCGCGCCTCCGCGAACCTGCTGACCTGCAACCAACAGGATAAGTGCCGCCGCGGCAAGCCGGGGCGCCCTGAGCGGCAACACGCCGCAAAGTTGACTCAGATCAATTGTCACCCCCCTGATCCACCTTATAGAGACGGCGGCCGGGTAGATTGGTTTTCTTTGCCCGGAGTCCGGGATTTAACGAATGCGTCACTGTTTGGATTTAACAACCCCGAAAAAGCAGTGGCGACCGGCATTTGGTTAGAAAGCTCCTGGCGGCAGGTTTCGTCGCCTCGGGTTGGTTTGTCACGTGAAATTTGTTACATAAGGAGCACAGGCTCATGCCGTTGATCGATCCGAGCGTCGTCGATCTGTCGCGAATGCAATTCGCACTCACCGCCTTGTATCACTTCCTGTTCGTGCCGCTGACCCTTGGGATGACCTTCATCCTCGCCGCGATGGAGACCGTGTATGTTATCACCGGCAAGGCGATTTACAAGGAGATGACGCAATTCTGGGGCAAACTCTTCGGCATCAACTTTGCCATCGGCGTCGCCACCGGTCTGACCATGGAATTCGAGTTCGGCACCAACTGGTCGATGTTTTCGCATTTCGTGGGCGATGTGTTCGGCACGCCGCTGGCCATCGAGGGCCTCATGGCTTTCTTCATGGAATCGACCTTCGTGGGGCTGATGTTCTTCGGCTGGGACCGGCTCTCCAAGCCCGGCCATCTCGCCATCACCTATCTCACCGCGCTTGGCTCCAATCTTTCCGCTTTATGGATCCTCATCGCCAACGGCTTCATGCAGAACCCGCAGGGTGCCTCGTTCGATCCGGTGACCATGCGCATGCAGTTCACCTCCTTTCTGGGGCTGGTGTTTTCACCGGATGCACAAGCCAAGTTCGTGCATACCTCGATCGCCGGCTTTGTCGCCGGCGCCATGTTCATCATGGGTATTTCCGCGTTTTATCTGTTACGCAGGCAGCATGTCGCGCTGGCTGCCCGTTCCTTCCGCATGGCGGCGCTGTTCGGCGTTATTTCCTCCATGGCCGTGGTTACCCTGGGTGACGCGCTGGGCCGGCTCGATTACCTCGTGCAGCCCACGAAAATCGCGGCCATTGAAGGTCTGTGGCAGGATTCCAACGCTCACTCCACAGTCGCCGCCGCGCCCTGGCTGCTTTTTGCGCTTCCGAACGATGCAACACAAAGCAACAGCTTTGAAATTGGCGTGCCTTATCTCTTAACCCCGCTGGTGACGCATTCCGAGAATCAGGTCATCCCCGGCCTGATTACCCAGGAGCGGATGGCTGGCCCGCGCATCCTCGATGGCATCAAGGCTGTCAACGCGCTGCAGGCCTTCGGCGCCAGGCATGATGCCGCCGACCTCGCGGCTTTCCAGGCCAGCGAAGGCAATATGGGCTATGGTTTTCTGGCGCAGCGCAACGCGCCCAACCAGGATTTGAAGCTGATCACCCCGGCCAATCAGGATGCCATCGTGGCGCAGACCGAGAGGGACATCGTCCCCAACGTCTTCGTCACTTTCTGGTCCTTCCGCCTGATGATGTTCCTTGGCTTCTACTTCGTGGCGCTGTTCGCCTTCGCCTCCTATTACAGCCTGCGTAACGAGCTGATGAAGCATCCCTGGTTGCTGAAAGCCACAATGTGGTCGATCCCGCTCCCCATCATGGCGACCGAGTTCGGCTGGATTACCGCCGAGGCCGGACGCCAGCCCTGGAGCGTGTTCGGCTGGCTCCCGACCTTCCAGGCAGCCTCCTCGCATCCCGTGGGCTACATGATCTTCTCGCTCATCGGCTTCGCGCTGCTCTATTCCAGCTTCATCGCGGCCGAACTGTATTTGATGTTCAAATTCGCCCGGCTTGGCCCGCAGCCCCATCATGACGCGCCGGAAGAACCCGGCATGTCACCGATGTTCGCGCGCGCCGCCGAATAACAGGAGATCCGCACATGGAAATGTTTGTCGCACTTAAAGTGATATGGGCGGTCCTGCTGGGCGTACTGCTCACCGGCCTCGCCGTCATGGTGGGCATGGATATGGGGGTGGGCTCGATGCTCCGCTTCGTCGGGCGCAACGATGCGGAGCGCCGCGTCGCGCTCAACATCATCGGCCCGCATTGGGATGGCAATCAGGTCTGGTTCATCCTCGGCGGTGGCGCGATTTTCGCCGCCTTCCCGACACTCTATGCCACCTCCTTCTCGGTCTTCTACGTGGTCATGATCCTGCTGCTGTTCAGCATGATCATGCGTCCCGTGGCCTTCGAGTACCGCTCGAAAGTGCCGGGCGATAAATGGCGCGGCACATGGGACTGGGCCTTCCTCATCTCCGGCGCGCTGCCCATGATCATCTATGGCGCGGCCTTCGGGAATGTGATGGAAGGGGTCGGGTTCCATTACAGCTGGACCGGCCAGTATTTCCAGGACGAGTCGTTTCTCTCCTATCTGCTCAACCCCTTCGCGGTGATGTGCGGCGTGCTTTCTCTGGCGCTCTCGTTGTACCAGGGCGGCACCATGCTGATGCTGCGCGGGGAGGAGCCGATCTATGGCCGGGCGCGCGGCTTTGCCATCGGCGGCGCGCTGGTTGCGGCCCTGCTGTTCGCGGCGGGCGGCTTCTGGATCGCGCATCTCAACGGCTATGCGTTTTCCGCCCCGGTCGACCCCAACATGCCGCCGACGCCGTTGACTGGACAGAGCGTCGTGGTTCAGCCGGGGGCCTGGATGAATAATTACCACCGCTATCCCGTGCTCTGGGTGCTGCCGGCGCTGGGCCTGCTCGGCATGCTGGGTGGTGCCGCCATGGCGGCGTTGCGCAAACCCATCATCGGCTGGTGGCTGGGCGCCATTGCCTGGATCGGTGTGATTTTCACCACCGGCGCCAGCATGTTCCCCTTCCTGATGCCGTCTTCGAGCAATCCTGATCAAAGCTTAACGGTGTGGAACGCCACGGGATCGGAATATAATCTTGGCTGGATGCTGTTCTTCGCGCTGCTCTTCACGCCCATCATCATCGCCTACACCTCCTGGTGCTTCTATGTGATGCGCGGCAAGGTCAGGATCGGCGACATCACCAAAAATACGCATGGTTACTGAGGAGTTTTGAACATGGGCAAGATTTTCAAACTTTTGGGCCTGGCTCTGGTGCTGGCCCTGGGCATCGGCCTGGCCGTTGTCGCCGGAGATTATGGGCCCTGGTACTTCGCCTGGCTGGTGGGCACGACGATGATCGTGCTCATCGCCGCCGCCGGCGCGGTATTGTTCGATACCCAGGAAGCC
Organism: Pseudomonadota bacterium; assembly: GCA_021826225.1. Classification (GTDB taxonomy): domain Bacteria; phylum Pseudomonadota; class Alphaproteobacteria; order Acetobacterales; family Acetobacteraceae; genus Acidocella. Next base: position 23,151 of record JAKBAV010000019.1, read on the forward strand.
GCCACGAGCGGGGAGGCCTGAACATGCTGGGCGATCTCGAGGGCATCATCATCTTCATCCCCTTCTTCTATCTCGGTCTTGCCGCCGTGGCATATTTCATCATGCGCAAAAAATACCCGTAACCATCTCCTCCGCTTTTCTGCACGGCACGGCACGGCACGATGCGGGGCGGCCGGTCACCCGTGCTCTGTGCCGGTGCCGGAGGGGGCGACCAGGTGCAATGACCTGGCGGGCTGAGTCTTACGCAGCAGGTCATCGACCTTGGCGGCGAGGTCGACCTGTTTGAAGGGCTTGCTGAGGCGCGGCACATCCGGGGCGACATCGGCGCCCGTCGCGGCATAGCCCGTGATTAACAGCGCCGGCAGCTTGTTGCCGGCGCCGCGCAGGTCGTCGATCAGCGCCGCGCCGGTTTTAACCGGCATCAGATAATCCGTGACCAGCACTTCAATTTCCGGATCCGCGCCGAGGATCGCCGAGGCGGCGCTGGCGGAGCCTGCCTCGAGCACGGTGTAGCCGATGTCGCGCAGCATGTCGGCGGTGATGGAGCGCACGATCTCCTCGTCATCGACCAGCAGCACTTTTGCCGTGCGCGGTACGGCCAAAGTCTCGGCATGGGCGCCGCTCTGGCTCGGCGGGGCTTCGTCGGTGACCGGAAGAAGGATGTCGACCGAGGTGCCCTCGCCGGGCTGGCTTGACAGGAGCAGAACGCCGCCGGATTGCGCGGCGAGGCCATGGCCCATGGACAGGCCGAGCCCGGTGCCCTTGCCAACCTCCTTGGTCGAGAAAAACGGCTCGGTGGCGCGGGCGAGCGTCGCCTTGTCCATGCCGATGCCGGTATCCGATACAGTGACGCGGATGTAGCGCCCGGGCGCCAGCCCACCAGGATTGCCCGGGGCCATGGCCGCTTCCGCCACGGACAGGGCGAGGCTGCCGCCGGCGGGCATGGCGTCGCGTGCATTGATGGCGAGGTTGAGCAGCGCCAGTTCCAGCTGGTTGGGGTCGACCCGGGCGCAAGGCAGGCCGGGGGCCACCTCGACCGTGACCATGATGGTGGGGCCGAGCGAACGGCGGATGAGGTCGACGATGCCGTCGATGAGCAAGCCGGTATCAACGGGTGCCGGTTGCAGGGCCTGGCGGCGGGCGAATGCCAGGAGGCGGTGGGTAAGCGTGCCGGCGCGCTCGGCCGCCTGCAGGGCGCTTCCGACCATGCGCTGGGTACGCTCGTCATCCTTGTAGCGCAGGCGGATCAGATCGAGGCTGCCGACGATCGGTGTCAGGAGATTGTTGAAATCATGCGCCACACCGCCGGTGAGCTGGCCGATCGCGTCCATCTTCTGGGCCTGGGCGAGCTGGGCGTCGGCTTCCTTGCGGTGCGTGACATCCGAGACGACGCCGACGATTCGGCTGGGGTGGCCGGCATTATCGTGGCGCAGACGGCCTTTTTTGACGATCCAGCGCATGCCGCCATCGGCGCCGGTGATCTGGAATTCGATGTCGAGCCCACCGGATTCGATGGCGGTTTCAAATGCCGTGGCGACCGCGGGGCGCTGCCTGGGTTCGACATGCTGGAGCACAAGCGGCACGGTCCAGCGGGGCAGCGGCTCGGCATACCCGAAAATCTGGTCGTGGCGCTGGGTGCGGATGATCTCGCCGGTGGCGAGATCGAGGTCCCAGCTCCCCATGCCGGCGGCGCCGAGGGCGAATTCCAGATTGTCCCGCGCGGCTTCGAGGTCGCGGGTGCGTTCCACCACCGCATCGGTGAGGGTTTGTGAGAAGGCGCGGACCTCGTATTGCCGCGACCGCGCCTTCAGGGCGGAGCGGATGGCATCCAGCAAGGCCTCGGCATGCAGCGGGCGTTGCAGCAGCACGGCATTGCGCAGATCCTGCAGACGTTGGGAGGCAATGGCCGTGCGCGGCGCGGTGGCGCCATTGGCGAGGACGATGAAGGGTAGGTCGGACCATCCCGGCTGGCTGCCGATCCAGGCCGAGAGCAGGGCACGGTCGGCCGAGGCCAGTGCTTCCTCCGTGAGCAGCACGGCGCCGGCGCCTTCGGCCAGCGCCCCGGCCAGGGCGGACAGGCTGGCGCAGATCTCCGATTTCAGATGATGCCTGTGCAGCAGATCTTCGGCGATGACGGCATCGCGGCCATGCGGCGCGAAAATGAGGACGCGGTCTTCCACCTATTTCAAGCTGCCTCCCGGCTCTGGATTACCCTCTGCCGGGATACTCTCGCGTGGCAGCAAATTATTGCCTTCGCCCAGGAAGGTCGGAATACCCGTGAGCACGCCCTGGAAATCCGTCAGCGGCTTACCGAAGCTCAGACCGTCCTTGCCGATCTGGAATTCGCGGATGGTTCGCTCATGCCATGCGGTACGTGTTTTAATGACGGAGATGGCTTGACGGACCTCGCCAAGCGCCTCGAAATAGCGAAGCTGCACGGCGGTATCCGCCAGATAGCTCAGATCGACATCCGTGCGGATGTCTCCCATGATTCCGTGCATGCCCAGGATCAGCAAGGTCACCACGCCGTGCTGGCCGAGATAGCTGAGCATTTCATGCATCTGCAGAACGAGGAATTGTTCGCTCGGCATGGATTGCAGATAGGCATTGAGACTGTCGATGACGACAGTGCCGGCGCCGTCGGCCTCTACCGCCTGGCGGATGGCGGCGGCGAATTCGCCGGGTGAGAGTTCCGCCGGGTCGATGGCCCGCAGGTTGAGCTGGCCGGATGCGATGAATGGCTGCAGATCCATGTCGAGGGCCGCGCAGCGTTGCAGCAATGTCGGCAGCCGTTCATCGAACAGAAAAAACGCCGCCTTCTCGCCACGCTGCAGGGCGGCGACCATGCATTGCACGGCAGCGGTGGTTTTGCCGACGCCGGCGGGGCCGGTGAACAGGTTGGCGGTGCCATGAAACAGGCCGCCGCCGAGCAAGGCGTCAAATTCGACCGAACCCGTCGAGATGATGGTATCGACGCGTCTGGTGGCATGTTCGGCGGCCACGAGACGGGGAAAGAGCTTGATGCCGCCGGACTCGATCTCGAAATCATGGTAGCCGCCGCGAAAGCGCACGCCACGCATTTTAACCACATGCAGGCGGCGGCGCTGCGCCCCGAAGCCGGAGAGCGCCTGATCGAGCGAGATGACGCCATGGGCGATGCTGTGCAGTTGCAGGTCGCCGCCGGCGCCGGTCTTATCGTCCAGCATCAGCACGGTGCATTGGCGGGTCGCGAAAAAATGTTTCAGCGCCAGAATCTGGCGCCGGTAGCGGATGGGGTTTTGCGCGAGCAGACGCAGTTCCGAAAGACTGTCGATGACCACGCGCGCGGGCTGCAGCTCTTCGACCTTGCTCATGATCGCCCGAACGGTTTCGCCGAGCTCGACCTCGCTCGGGTGCAGCAGGGTCTGTTCCTGATCGTATCCCAGCCCGTCAAACGGCACCATCTCGAATATGGTGATGCCTTCCAGCGTCCAGCCATGGGTCTCGGCGACGGCCCGGAGCTCCATGTCGCTTTCCGCCAGGGTGACATACAGGCAGGACTGGCCCGCGGCGGCGCCGGTGAGCAGGAAGCCGAGGCCGAGCGTGGTTTTGCCGGTGCCGGGCGTGCCTTCAACCAGATAGAGCCGGTGCGGCGTCAGCCCGCCACCGAGAATATCATCGAGCCCGGAAATGCCGGTCGCCTCGGTAATTCTGCGTCCGCTAATACCAGCCGCTGCATCCATACTGTCTGAACTCACTCGATCTGCCCCTTAGACTTCGACGCTGGCTTTGTGCGATCCGCCATCCTGGCACGCGATGGCGATGTGCAGCCCACGCTCCCCACCATGGCATATAAGGCGGGAAGCACGGGGGACAAGAAGCCTGCGGCGATGTGGGCAGGGAACGCCTGCCTACCCCACCCGAGCATGTTTTCATCAAGGCGCGGTCTCCCGGGCTTCGCGATCATGCCCGGAGATTCGGCACGGATGGCGTGGCGGGGAGATGAAATATTTTAAACGCCGCTGGCCGGGGCTCAGCCTTGCACCGCCGTGCCGAACAGATGGCCGATGCCGGTTGTCGCCGCCATGGCGAGCGCGCCCCAGAAGATGACACGCAACATGGGCCTGAGCAGCGGTGCACCGCCGGCTTTGGCGCCGATGGCGCCGAGTCCGCCGAGAAACACCAGCGCGCCGCCGGCAATGCCGGCGAGCAGCCATGGCAGGGGCAGGAAGGCCGCGAGAATGAGCGGTGCCGCGGCGCCGGTGGAGAACATGACCGCCGAGGCAATGGCCGCCTGAATGGGTCTGGCAGTGCTGAATTGTGAAATGCCGAGTTCCTCGCGCGCATGGGCGGCGAGGGCATCATGGCTCATGAGCTGCCGTGCGACCTCCTGGGCGAGGCCGGACTCCACGCCGCGCGTCTGGTAGATATTCGCCAGCTCGGTGACCTCATGGGCATGGTCCGCCGCCAGCTCCAGTCTCTCCTTGCCCAGTGCCGCCGCTTCGGTATCGGCCTGGGAACTGACAGAGACATATTCGCCCGCCGCCATCGCCATGGCGCCTGCCACCAGCCCGGCCACGCCGGCCACCAGCGCATCGTGGCGCAGACCGCTGGCCGAGATGACGCCGAGGATCAGGCTGGCCGTGGAGATGATGCCATCATTCGCGCCCAGTACCGCGGCACGCAGCCAGCCGGTGCGCTCGATCAGGTGGTTTTCTCTATGCATCGCTCTCACTGCTCCATATCTGGCCTCGTACGCGCGGACGATAGGCGGTGACGTCCGCAACTCAAAATGCCGGGATCAGCGTAGTATTTCAACGATGGTTCGCATTGCGCCACGTCAAGGCGCTGATCGGGCCGGTGGTGCATGCTGCTGGGCTGTGAGGGGTGCCCATTGTATCGTGGATGGAAAAATGGACGGTGAGGCGTGCGGTATTGGCGCAACGGCACGGGCCGGGGATGCGGGGCTGAGCCGTTTCGCCAGAAAGCTGCTGCTGGTGGTGCTGGTCGTAGCGCTTGCCGCGGCGGCTTGGCGGCTGGCCGATCTGGGTATTCTGCTGTTCGGCGCCGTGCTGATCGCCATTGGGCTGCGCCGTGCCGCTGAGGCGTTGGGGCGCCGGCTGCGGATTGGCGTGGTGGCCGGGCTGGTGCTGGTCGTGCTGCTGTTCGTCGCGGCGCTGTCTGGGGCCCTGATATTTTTCGGCGCCGTCGCCGCCGGACAATTTTCCGAGCTCATCCGTGAGGTGCCGCGCGGGTTGCATATCGCGCTGGCCTGGCTGGACGCGCAGCCCTACGGTGCCTTTGTGGTGGCGCAGCTGCGGGGTATCGCCCCGGCCGATGTTACCGGCGCCGCGGGGCATGTGGTTGCCCTTGGCGCGCAGGCCTTCGTGGCGGTGGTGGGCTATGCCGTGCTGACGTTTCTGGTGGCCATCTATCTCGCGGCACAGCCGCATCTCTATCGTCGGCTATGCCTGCGCCTGGTGCCGCTGGGACGGCGCGATGCCGCCGCGAAGCTGCTGGATGCGACCGGCGAGGTGCTGCTGCGCTGGCTGCTCGGCCAGCTTGTCGTGATGCTGACCATTGGCACGCTGTCGGGGCTCGGGCTTTGGGCGCTGGGCATCGAAGCGCCGTTCGCGCTCGGGCTGGTCGGCGGGCTGCTCACTTTCATCCCCTATTTCGGCGCGGTGATGGCGGCGGTTCCGGCCACGCTGGTAGCACTCACCCAGGGGCCGCTGCATGCGGTTTGGGTGCTTGGCATGTATGCCGGGGTGCATTTTCTGGAGGGTAATTTCGTGACGCCGGTGGTGCAGGCGGAAGCGACATCCCTGCCGCCCGTGCTCTCGCTGCTGTCCACCGTCGCGTTCAGCATTTTGTTCGGGCTCACTGCCGTGCTCCTGGCGACGCCGCTGATGTTGTTTCTGCTGGTCGTGGTCGAGCTGTTTTATGTCGGTGGTGTGCTGGGCGGCACCCAAGCGGGAAAGGCGCCGGTTGATGCCGAATGATGCAAAGCCCACCGGTCCAAGGCCCAGCATGCCGGCGCCGGGCCTGTCCACATCCGTCGCGGTTGCGCGGTTGCGCCGGGATGGCCCTAATGAACTGCCGCAGGATCAACGCCGGCAATTGCCGCGTATCGCCTGGGATGCGGTGCGCGAGCCCATGCTGCAGCTGCTGCTGGCCGCTGGGGTTATCTATCTGCTGCTTGGTGACCTTGCCGAGGCGCTGATCCTGCTTGGCTTCGCCTTGCTGAATGTGGGGCTGGTGGTGGTGCAGGAGAGCCGCACGGAAACCGCGTTGGCCGCGCTGCGGGCGCTGGCGAGCCCGCACGCGCTGGTATGGCGCGATGGGCAGCGCGCGCGTCTGCCGGCCAGGGAGCTTGTCGCGGGAGATGTCATCGCCATTGCCGAAGGTGAGCGTATCCCGGCCGATGGCGTGCTGCTCGAAACCACCGCGCTGCAGGTGGATGAGGCGCTGCTGACGGGCGAATCGGTACCCGTGCGGAAACGCGAGGGTGAGGGCGGCATTGCCGATGCGGCGCCGGGCGGGGACGATACGCCTTATTTGTGGGCCGGCACCCTGGTGACCAGCGGCAGCGGCATCGCGCAGGTTACGGCGACAGGGGCGCGCACGGCGATCGGCCGGATCGGCAAGTCGCTCGGCAGTGTGGAGGCGGCACCGCCGCCGCTGCAGGTGCAGATGCGCCGCCTGGTATGGCTGTTCGCCGCGGCGGGTATCGGCGGCTCAATTATCCTTACCTTTGTGTACGGTCTGCTGCATGGGCAATGGATGCAGGCGGTGCTGGCCGGCATAACTCTTGCCATGGCCACGTTGCCGGAGGAGTTTCCGGTGGTCCTCACGGTATTTCTCGTGCTCGGGGCGTGGCGCCTGTCGCAGCGCCATGTGCTGGCCCGCCGCGCGGCCGCGATCGAGGCGCTTGGCACGGCGACGCTGTTATGCACGGACAAAACCGGCACGCTGACGCAGAACCGCATGAACGTGGCGCAGCTCGCTTGCGGTGGCAGCGTGCTGACTCTGGTGGAGGGCGCCACGGCGCTGCCTGGGGCGTTTCACGAACTGGTGGAATTTTCGATCCTGGCCAGCCGGGCGGATGCGTTCGACCCGATGGAGCAGGCGTTCCATGCGCTGGGCCAGACCTATCTCGCGGATACCGAGCACCTGCACGCGAACTGGACACTGGCACGGCATTATCCGCTCGAGCCGCCGTTGCTTGCAATGTCCCAGGCCTGGCGCGCCCGTACGGGGGGGAGCTATGTCATCGCCGCCAAAGGCGCGCCGGAATCGATTGCGGATCTGTGTCATCTCGACCCTGCCGCGCTGGAGGGCATACGCCGCGATGTGGCGCGGATGGCGGAGGCGGGATTGCGCGTGCTGGCCGTGGCGAAGGGCGTGCATGACGGCACTGGCCTGCCGGCGCGCCAGCATGATTTTGCGTTTAGCTTTCTCGGCCTCGCGGGCCTGGCCGATCCGCTGCGCCCGGGTGCCGCCGCCGCCGTGGCCGCGTGCCGCGGTGCGGGCATCGATGTTGCCATGATTACGGGGGACCACCCCGCCACCGCGCTGGCCATCGCCCGCCAGGCGGGTATTCGCGCCGATGACGTGCTGACCGGGCCGGAGATCATCGCGCTAGATGACGCGGCGCTGCTGAAAGCTGCTGCCGGCGTAAGGGTTTTCGCCCGAATCATGCCGGCGCAGAAATTGCGTCTGGTGCAGGCTTTCGCGGCCAATGGCGAGGTCGTGGCGATGACGGGTGACGGGGTGAATGACGCGCCATCGCTGAAGGCGGCGCATATCGGCGTGGCCATGGGCGGGCGTGGCACGGATGTGGCGCGCGAGGCGGCATCCCTCGTGCTGCTGGATGATGATTTTACCAGCCTGGTCGCCGCCATCCGGCTGGGGCGGCGGATCGATGGCAATCTGCGCAAGGCATTCGCTTATATTTTCGCGGTGCATGTGCCGATTGCCGGTATGTCGCTGCTGCCTGTGCTGTTGGGCTGGCCCTCGTTGCTGGGACCCGTCCATGTCGTGTTTCTGGAGATGATCATCGATCCGGTATCATCCATCGTGTTCGAGGCGGAAGCGGCGGATGCGGATGTGATGACCCGGCCACCCCGGCGGCCCGGGGCGCCATTATTCGGCATGGCGCTGGTGATCCGCGGGCTGCTGCAGGGCGGGGTGGTGCTGGCGGCGGCGCTCGCGGTGTTTCTGCTCGATGCCGCCGGGCCGGGCGGGGAAGCGGCGGCGCGGGCAATGGCCTTTATGACGATCGTGCTGGGCAATCTCGGCCTGGTGCTGACGAATAAGGGGTTGGATTCCTGCGCCATACGGGCGCTGCTGAAGCCGAACCGGGCTTTGGGCATTGTGGCGGCCGTTGCGTTGCCGGCGCTCACCCTCACCCTTGCCGTGCCCGGCTTGCGCCATTTGTTCGGCTTTGCGCCCCTCGGCCTGGCCCAGGTGGCTGTTGCGGCGCTGGCGGCGGCCGCCAGCTTCGCCGTGAATGAGGTGGCGGCGTGGGGCATTCGTGTGTTTCACCGCCGCGCGGCGTAAACCGGAACGCGGCGGTGGCGGGTAGGTTCAGTCGTCGTCGCCCTCGTCATCATCGTCGTGATGGCCCTCGTAGCGGTAGCCCTGCGCGGGGTAGTAATATTGCGGCGGCGGCGCGTAGGCGGGCGGCGGCGCATAATAATAGGGCGGCGGCGGTGGCGGATAATAGGCCGGGCCGCCCAGGCTGAACATGAC
>JAKBAV010000103.1 GCA_021826225.1 Pseudomonadota bacterium
CCGTGGCGGGCGTAATCCAGCAGTTTGACCTTGATGCCCGACCCGGTCCGCAACGGCGCGATGGCGAGTGCCGCCTGATGCAGCAGCGGGGCGAGCTCGGCCACCACCCCGCAAGCCCGCACCCCCGGCGGCAGGCGGCGCAAAGTGGTACCGCAGGCGCCGATAATATCAAGCGTGATGCCGTGCCCCGCCAGTTGCGGCCAGATTTCAGCGAGGAACCAGCGCATGCCATCGAGATTCGGCAAAGCGGCGCTGCCGATGAACACCAGCCGGCCGGGAATGCGCCGGACAGCAGGCGGCGGCGGGCGGAGCATGGCCGGCTTCAGCACCGTGAACACGGTGAGCTGAGGGCACATGGCGCGGATGGCCTCGGCCTCATCCGGCTGGCTGGCGCCAACGGCGCGGGCGCGGCTCAGTAACGCGGCCTCGTGGGCGCGGGTGAGTCCGGCGGGCCGCACGGTATAGCCGGCGGCCTCGAAGGCCATGGCGCGGCGGTGAAACAGATCATGCGCGATGATGACGCTGTTGATGCCCCGCAGTTCCGGTTCGACGAGCAGGGGACCGCGGAAAATCGTGTCCACCAGCACCGCTTCCGGGGCCAGCCGGGCCACCGCCTGGGCGCACCACCTGATATCCCGCGGCGCGGCGAATGCCCCGAGCATCGCATCGCCCTGGTTGCGCGCCGCGCGCAGCCTTGCCGCGAGGCTGCGCGGCAGGCAGCGCAGCACGGCCCGCGCCGCCTGTGCCACCAGCGCGCGGGGCGAGGTGACAAACAGGGCTCTGCCGAAATGCCGGACATGCGGCCCGGCCACATGGGCCTCGGCATAGAGTTCCACCGGCCCGGCAAGCCTGGCGCCGGTCAGCAGCACCGTTACCTCATGCCCCTGCGCCCGCAGCCATTTTATGATGGCGTGGTTAACGGCCAGATGGCCGGCCGCCCCTGGCCTCGGCAATTCATCGGTGATGAAAAGGATGACCAGGACCGGAGCCTTTTATGCCGCGTGCTGCGTGACGCCTTTTTCGGTGAGCAGGGCGGTCAGCTCGCCGCTCTGATACATCTCGGTCACGATATCGCAGCCGCCGACGAACTCGCCCTTCACATAAAGCTGCGGGATGGTCGGCCAGTTAGAGAATTCCTTGATGCCGTCGCGGATCTCGGGGTTTTCCAGCACGTTCACCGAGGCAAATGGCACGCCGGCATGTTTGAGAATTTGCACAACCCGCGCGGAGAACCCGCATTGCGGAAAAAGCGGCGTGCCCTTCATGAAGAGTAAAACTTCACTACTGTCGATAGAGTTTTGAATTTCAACAAAAACAGGATTTGTCATAAAGTGGAATTCCTTATTCGGGAGCAGAGGTTTGCAGTGCGAGGGCATGCAATGCGTTGCCCATGCGGCCCTGCAGAGCGGCATAGACCATCTGGTGCTGGCGCACGCGGGGAACACCCCGGAAGGCTTCGGAGACGATATTCGCGGCAAAATGGTCGTTATCGCCGGCCAGATCCTCGATTGCAATTTTCGCATCCGGAAAAGCGGCCCGGATCAGGGCTTCAATTTCACCCGCTGGCATAGCCATCGATCGTCAATTCCCTTCAGGCGAACCATGCCGGAAAAAACCGTTCATGGGCTTCGCGCAACTGTGGCAATGATATGGCGACAGCCCCCGGCAGAGTCAATTTATTCTGATTAACGCTTACGCCGATCAGTATTGCCGGAATTTTCTGCGCCGCCGCCGCCGCGAGCACAGCAGGGGCGTCCCGCACGGCCAGCACATAGCGCGCCTGATCCTCGCCGAACCATTCCTTGGCGCCGTATTCCGCCGTTAATTCCACACCGGCATCGCCGGCCAGGGCCATTTCCGCCACCGCCACCAGCAACCCGCCATCGGCCACGTCATGGCAGGCGGCCACGGCTTGGCCAAGGATCTGGGCGCGCACGAAATCGCCGTTGCGGCGCTCGGCGGCGAGGTCCATGGCCGGCGGCGCGCCTTCTTCCCGACCCAGAATTTCCCGTAAATACAATGATCTGCCAAGCTCGCCGCGAGTCTCGCCGATGACCACGAGCGCCAGGCCGGGGGATAGCGCGTAGCCCACCGCCTGCGCCGCATCCTCCAGCACGCCGACGCCGCCAATCGCCGGGGTGGGTAGAATCGGCCGGCCCTCAGTCTCATTGTACAGCGACACATTGCCCGACACGACGGGATAATCCAGTGCCAGGCAGGCCGCCGCCATGCCCTTGATGGCACTGGCGAACTGGCCCATGATTTCGGGTTTTTCCGGATTGCCGAAATTCATATTATCAGTAATTGCCAATGGCTTGGCGCCGGTTGCTGTAATATTGCGCCAGGTTTCGGCGACCGCCTGGGCGCCGCCCATCTCGGCATCCGCCACGCAATAGCGCGGCGTGCAATCCGTGGTGATGGCCAAGGCCCGCTTCGTCCCCTCCAGCCGCACGATCGCCGCATCCGCCTGGGCCGGGCGCTTTACGGTCTGGCCGCCGACGGTGCTGTCATACTGGTCGTAAATCCAGCGCCGGGAGCATAAATCCGGGCAGCCGATCAATTTTTCGAGGGCTTCCAGCAGCGGCATGTTGCACACCACCTCGCCGAGTGGCGCCGGCTTGGGTGTTTCGGCAATGGGGCGGCGGTAGAGTGGGGCTGCTTTCTCCAGCGGGTCGAGCGGGATGTCGGCTTCGACCACGCCCTTATGCCGCACCACGATCCGCCCGGTATCGGTGATATAGCCGATGATGGCGTAATCGAGGTCCCATTTCTCGATTATTTTTCGGGCTGCTTCGCTGCGTTCGGGCTTGATGACCAGCAGCATGCGCTCCTGGCTTTCGGACAGCATCATCTCATAGGCGGTCATGCCGGTTTCGCGCTGCGGCACGGCATCGAGGTTCAGCTCGATGCCGACCCCGCCTTTGCCGGCCATCTCGACGGAAGAGGAGGTGAGTCCGGCGGCACCCATGTCCTGGATGGCGACGATGGCATCGGTCTGCATCAGTTCCAGGCAGGCTTCGATGAGCAGTTTTTCGGTGAAGGGGTCGCCGACCTGCACGGTGGGGCGCTTGTCCTCGGAGGCGGCGTCGAATTCGGTGCTCGCCATGGTGGCGCCGTGGATGCCGTCGCGCCCGGTTTTGGAGCCGACATAGACCACCGGATTGCCGATGCCCGCAGCGGCGGAGAGGAAGATTTTATCCTGCCGGGCGATGCCGACGGTCATGGCGTTGACCAGCGGGTTGCCGTTATAGGCGGGGTGGAAATTCACCTCGCCGCCTACTGTCGGGACGCCGACGCAATTGCCGTAGCCGCCAATGCCGCGCACCACGCCATCGACCACGCGCCTGGTTACGGCCAGAGATGGGTCGCCGAAGCGTAGGGCGTTGAGGTTGGCGATGGGGCGGGCGCCCATGGTGAAGACATCGCGCAGGATGCCGCCGACGCCGGTGGCGGCGCCCTGGTAGGGTTCGATGAAGCTCGGGTGGTTATGCGATTCCATTTTGAAAATCGCCGCCATGCCCTCGCCGATATCGATGACCCCGGCATTTTCGCCCGGCCCGTGGATGACCCAGGGGGCTTTGGTGGGGAGCTCCTTCAGCCAGATGCGGCTGGATTTATAGGAGCAATGTTCGGACCACATGACCGAGAAGATGCCGAGCTCGGTGAGGCTCGGGGTGCGGCCCATGATGGCCAGAACCTTGTCATATTCCTCGGCGTTGAGGCCGAAGGATTTGGCAAGTGCTTGATTTATCTCGCTCATGCTGCGGCCAATGCATCAAAAAGGGGTTTGCCGTCGGTGCCGCCCATCAGTGGATCGACGAGGTTTTCGGGGTGGGGCATCAGTCCCAGGACGCGCAGGTTGGGGGCGAAAATGCCGGCGATGTTGCGCGCCGAGCCGTTGCGGTTCTCGCCGGCATAGGTGAAGGCGACGAGGTTTTCGCCTTCCAGCCGGTCCAGGGTTGCGGGATCGGCTGTGTAATTGCCGTCGCCATGGGCCATCGGGGCGCGGAAAATCGCGCCTTCCTGCCATTTATTGGTGAACACGGTATCGGTGCGGGCGACGCGCAGGGTGGTGTCCATGGAGAGGAAACGCAGGCCGGCATTGCGCAGCAGGGCGCCGGGGAGAATGCCGGCCTCGGTGAGGATTTGGAAGCCATTACAGACACCTAGCACGTAGCCGCCGCGTGCGGCGTGGGCTTTTACCGCCTGCATGACCGGGCTTTGGGCCGCCATGGCGCCGCAGCGCAGGTAGTCGCCGAAGGAGAAGCCGCCGGGGATTACGACCAGATCGGTGCCCTCGGGGAGCGCGGTTTCCTTGTGCCAGACGATGGCGGGATCGCGGCCGAAACTCTGGCGCACGGCAAGCGCCATGTCGCGCTCGCGGTTGATGCCGGGGAAGAGGAGGATGACAGCTTTCATGAATCTGCTCCTGCCGGAACTGGCGGGGGGAGGCAATATGGTGATGGGGGGCGGGAGGTGATTGGCGGGTTGTACGTTATTAGATGTTTGCGTGATGATATTGGAATTATGTGATGCCGGACGGGGGTTGGTGTGCAAATTTTTGGGCTTTTGGGTTCAAAGCGGGGTTTTGCGGCGTTTGGGCCGGGGGGCGGCCATGGCGGCGAGGGCGGGGCTGCTCAGTTTTTCGTAGAGGGTGAAGAGGTGTTCCACGCGCTCGCGGTCTGAGGTGAAGGGGGCGGGGCGGTAGAGTTTGTCGATGGCGGTATCCAGGGTTTTATGGGCGCGGCGGAGGTTGGGGGGCATGGTGTCCGGGTCGTAGAGGTCGGCCAGGGTGGCTTCGGGGTATTCTGCTCTGGCGTCGAGTATGGCCTGGCCCAAAAATTCGATTTTTTGGGTTTGGGCGGGGGTGGCGCTGGGCCAGGGGAAGGTGTTGTAGACGATGCCACTCGAATATTGGTAGTCGCTTTTCAGGCGCCCGCCGATATGGCGGAGCCAGGCCATGTGCATTTTCGACGAGATTACGCCAAAAAGCCAGAAAGAGGCTTTGTCAACGACGATGATTTTGTTGCTCGGAACAACTGGCGGCTCAAGCCAGCCAAACGGTACATATTCGCGCCGCTCGGAACTAACCTCGGGGATTGCCAGGAAGGGGGATTCGGGGATCACCGTGACGTGAAATGCTAGTGGCGTTTCCGCCAGGGATTTACTCAGATTGCCGCCTTCCGTCGTACGGAATTTTCGTACCGCTTCGATACGTTTTATAATTTCTGGCCAGCGGCGGATTTGTTCGGGTTTGGCTTTTTGCAGGCAGAGAATCCATCGGTCGCCGCCATTCAAAAATTCCTGGCCGCCAATGTAGGGGCGGATAAAGGGGGAGAGGTCAGGGTGGCGTGCGACGAGTTTTGCACGCTCTGCCGTATCAATTATGTAGTGTCCGCCATCAACAGGTTTTGAACCAACGCGGGGGGCGGGAAGTCCCGTTAGTGGTGTTGTGCTTCTTTGCACCACCAAATGCCGGTCCCCGAGCGCACCGGCATCAAACAGATAAGGAGATAGTGCGGAATGGAGGCTTTCTCCCGGGTCGCCGTTGATATCTTCGTAGCTGAAAAGGCGTTTTACTGGTTGTTCGGCATCGCGCCGCGTAAGGCCGATGATGACGACATGGACATGAGCGACGCCGCGTGCATCCGATCCCCATGCAAAAGTGCGGTGGGCGAATGATATTTCCAGTCTGTAGCGATCAAACAATGCCGGCCAGAATTGGCTGACCTGTTCTCCTTGCGTGATGGAGTTGGTGGCGACGAAAGCAATTTGGGCTTGGCCCGTCTGGACGTATTTTCCGGCTTTCAGAAACCATGCCGTAACATAATCGAGCCGTGAACCGGAGGCCCCGAGTGATTGTAAAATTTGCATTTGTTTACGCGTTTTTTCATCACGAAGAACAAAACCGCTGAAAGGTGGGTTGCCTAAAACATAGGAACATTTTTCTGGCGGCAGAAATTTTTCCCAATCGGTTTCCAGCGCATCCGCGAATAAAATATGCGGGGATTTTTTGAGGGGGATGCGGAGGAAGGACTCGCCGAATTCGACGGAGAGCGAATTGTTCATGATGTGGTCCATCATCCACAAGGCGATTTCGGCGATGCGGGCGGGGAATTCCGAAATTTCGATGCCGTAGAACTGGTCGACGTCGAGTTTTGAGAGGATGGCGACGTCCAGCTCGCGTTGGCCGATGGGGTGTTGGGCGCGCAGGATTTCAAGCTCCAGCTGGCGCAGTTCGCGGTAGGCGATGATGAGAAAATTGCCGCAGCCGCAAGCGGGGTCGAAAAATGTGAGTTGCCCGAGTTTTTCATGCAGGGATTCCAGCGCGCGTTTGCGGGCTGGGCCGCGTAAGGTTTGGGCGCGGGAAAATTCGGCGCGCAGATTATCGAGGAAGAGCGGCTGGATGACTTTGAGGATGTTACGCTCGGTGGTGTAATGCGCGCCTTGTTTGCGGCGCTCTTTGGGCAGCATGACGGATTGGAAGAGGGCGCCGAAAATGGCGGGGGAGATGGCGTTCCAGTTGAAGGCGCAGGCTTCCAGCAGGATGTTGCGCATGGTGGCGTTGAAGTCAGGAAAATTCAGGCGTTCGGCGAAGAGGTCGCCATTGATGTAGGGGAAACAAGCGAGGTCTTCATCCAGCGATTTCTGGCGTTTTTCCGGGGCGGTGTTGAGGACATCGAACAGGCGGGACAGAAAGAGGC
>JAKBAV010000104.1 GCA_021826225.1 Pseudomonadota bacterium
CCGCCCAGGCCATCATCGGGCCGGGGCTTATCGGGCTGGCGGCCTTGTATGCCGATTGGCGCGCCGGGCTGGTGCTCGTCATCGCCGGGTTGTTCGTGCCCTTCGCCATGGCGATTGCGGGCATTGGCGCCTCGGTCGCCGCGAAAAAGCAGTTCCTGGCCATGACGCGGCTGCAGGTCCGCTTCCTTGACCGCATCCGCGGCATTTCAACCATCGTGCTGGCCGGCCGTGCGCGCGATGAAGCCGCCGCCCTGCGCCGCGCCGCCGCGGAGCTGCGGGTCCGCACCATGCGGGTGCTACGCGTGGCGTTCCTCTCATCCACGGCGCTCGACCTCGCCGCCGCCGCCGCCCTGGTCATCATCGTGCTGCGGTTCGCGCCGCTTGTGCGGGGGGATTTGGCGCTGGCCCCGGCCGCCTTGTTCCTGGTGCTGCTGGTACCGGAGTTTTTCGCCCCCTTGCGCGGCTTCTCCGCCGTCTATGCCGACCGGATGGCGGTTGAAGCCGTGGCCGAGGGTTTTTCCGCTCTGCCGCCGCCGCCCGCGCCGGTGCCGCCGGTCGCGATACGCTCCGTCGCCGCGCATGGCGTGACCCTGGCCTTCGAGCGTGTCAGCTTCACCTGGGGCACGAGCGCCAGGCCGGTGCTGGAAAATCTCACCTTCAAGGTGGGCAAGGGTGATATCCTGCTTGTCACCGGCGCCTCGGGGGCCGGTAAATCCACCCTGCTCGACCTCATTCTCGGCTTTCTGCAGGCGCAATCCGGGGTGGTCAGCATCAACGGCGCGCCGCTCGATACGCTGGTGCCGGCGGCGCGGAGCAAGATGCTCGGCTGGATCGGCCAGAAGCCCGTGATGTTTGCGGGGACGATCGAGGATAACATCCGCTTCGGCCGCCCCGAGGCGAGCGAGACGCAGCTCGCCGATGCCATCCGCCACGCCCATCTCACCAGCTTTATCGAGGCTCTGCCGCAGGGTATTAAAACCCCGCTCGGCGAAAGCGGGTTCGGCGTGTCCGGCGGGCAGGCGCAGCGCATCGCCATCGCCCGCGCCTTCCTCAAGGATGCGCCGCTGCTGCTGCTTGATGAACCCACCGCGCATCTCGACCCCATTGTGGAACGCGACGTGCTGGAGAGCCTGCGCCATCTCGCCATCGGCCGCACGGTGGTGCTGGCGACGCATTCCACCCAGGCGATGGATTTCGCCAAGGCCATTGGCGCCAAGCGGCTCGACCTTGACGCCTTGCGCTATGCGAGCTGGCGGAGCGAGGCGATATGAACCCGATACTCCGGATCGCCACATTATGGGGCCGCCACGCGCTCTGGCTCGGCGCCGCCGTGCTGCTGGCGCTGGCCGCCCTGGCCGCCAGCCTCGCCTTGATGGGCTTCTCGGCCCGCACCCTCGCCGCCGCTCTGTTCGGCTTCACCCTTGCCGTGCCGCTGGCGCTGCCTTTCATCGGCATTGCCCGCGTGGTGTTGCGCTATCTGGGGCGCGTCGCCGGGCATGAGGCCATTTTCCGCGCTTTGGCGGACCTGCGGGTGTGGATGTTCTCCGGCCTGGCGGCGAGCGCCGCCGGCGGGCTGGGCTACCGCCGGGCCGGCGACGCGCTGGCCCGGCTGGTCAACGATGTCGACATGCTGGATGGGTTGTTTCTCCGCATTTTCGTCCCCGGACTCTCAGCGCTGCTGCTGCTGCCATGGCTGGGCTGGGTGCTGTGGCGCGAGCATGGGCTGGCGCTGGCGGCGCTGCTGCCTTTCCTCGTCATCGCGTTTTATCTGCCGGTACGGGCCGCCCAGGCGGCACGGCGGAATGCGGCGCGGGCCGGGCTTGCCATGTCCGCCCTGCGCAGCACCGCGCTTGATGCGCTGCACGGCCTGCGCGAGGTGAAAATCTTCGAGGCCGAGGGCCGCATGCTGGCCGCCGTGCAGGCCCGCGAGGCGGCGCTGCTGGCCGCGCAGCGGGACTTGCTGGTCCATACCAGCGGCCTGAACGCGCAGGCCTATATCGCCGCCCAGGCCGGTATACTCGCCGCCATTTTGCTTGGCTTTCTCGGCGGCCCGGTGCCGGCGCTGGTTGCCGTATTCGTGCTCATCGCGGCATTCGAGACGGTGCTCGGCCTGCCGCGCGCCGGGGTGCTGTATGGCCAGGCCGAGGCCGCCGCCGCCCGCGTGGTGCAGGCCGCCTCCGCCGCGCCGCCCGTGCCCGACCCGGCGGTGCCCGCATCCATGCCCTCGCGCAATGCCATCGCCTTCGAGCATGTCAGTTTTTCCTATGGCCCGGACCGCGCGCCTGTGTTCGAGAACCTCTCGCTGCAATTGCCGCAGAATGCCCGCACCGCGATTCTCGGCCCCTCGGGCGCCGGTAAATCCACCATCGCCGCGCTGCTGCTGAAACTGGCCGCCCCGACATCTGGCCAGATCCGCCTTGGCGGCACGGATATCGCGCTGCTGCCCGCCGAGGCCGTGCGCCAGCGCATCGCCTATCTCGGCCAGACCACGCATTTGTTTGCCGATACCATCCGCCAGAACCTGCTCCTGGGCGACCCAATGGCGGATGACGCCAAACTCTGGTCGGCGCTGGAAGCCGCGCAATTGGCCGACACCATTCAGGCTTTGCCCGAGGGGCTCGATGCCTGGCTCGGCGAAGGTGGCGCCACGCTTTCCGGCGGCCAGGGGCGCCGTTTGGCGCTCGCCCGCACGCTGCTGATGGATGCGCCCATTTTGCTGCTCGACGAGCCCTGTGCCGGGCTGGATGCCGCGACCGAGCAGGAGTTTTTCCGCGTGCTGAGCACGGCGACGCAAGGCCGCACCATGCTGCTGCTGCTGCACCGGCTCACGGGGGGCGAAAACCTCGACCGCATCTGGCGGTTTTCCGCCGGTACGCTGATTTCGGCGGCGGGGTAGGGGTACAAAATTCTTGAAGCCGGGCAAAAAATACCTATAATACATATCGTCCGGTCGCCTCATGAGAGGGGCCGGGTGCTCCAAAAGTCCGCCATCATGGGGGCTGTAGGGGTTTGTTTATGAGCAACTTTATGAGCAACCGAGAGACCTTGCTTTTCAGGAGGTATATCC
Organism: Pseudomonadota bacterium; assembly: GCA_021826225.1. Classification (GTDB taxonomy): domain Bacteria; phylum Pseudomonadota; class Alphaproteobacteria; order Acetobacterales; family Acetobacteraceae; genus Acidocella. The sequence continues at coordinate 3,068 of JAKBAV010000104.1, forward strand.
ATGTCTTACGATTTCGCACCGCTTTTCCGCACCGCCATCGGCTTCGACCGTCTGGCCCGCCTGGTTGACACGCTGCCGCAGGATGCTGCCGGCTATCCTCCGTATAATATCGAGAAAACCGGCGAGGATGCTTATCGCGTCACCCTCGCCGTGGCCGGGTTCGGGCCTGAGGATATCGAGCTGACGGTGAAGGATAATGCCCTGCTCGTCACCGGCAAGGTTGCCGAGGAGCCGGGGCAGAAGGGCGAGTATCTGCATCGCGGCATCGCCGCGCGCACTTTCTCGCGCCGCTTCGTGCTCGCTGACCATATGGTGGTCGAAAAGGCCGAGCTCGTGAACGGGCTTTTGCATGTGGGCCTGCGCCGCGAGGTACCGGAGAGTGCCAAGCCGCGCCGGGTCGCTATCAATACCCCGTTGGCGGCGAAGCCGCGGGAGCTGCCCCAGGCGGCCTGATCGGATTCGGTTAGTGGACTGATAGTTGACCGGATCGTGGAGATTAAGCTGCGATGCGGCGATTTTGTGAGAAGGGGGTTGCATGACCCCCTTTTCATTTGACGCGGGCCGGCTTAACTCACTATATTGCAATGTACACAGACGGATATAAATCCGCCGCCGGGAAATTCCTAGATGACAATTCCTAGATGACGACGACATTCAACCAATGGCTTGTGGACCTGGCTAAGAACGAACAGTTTTCCTTGCTTGAAACACTGCCGCATTATCTCACAACCCATTATAATGAATGCGGCGACAAGACCGTCGAGCGCGTGCGGCTCGTACATTATTTCACGGATTACGCGCCAAAAACCTCGTTCAGCCGGCTGGTGCTCGAAGCCATCAAGGGGCGGAGCGCGTTTTAGCCCGGCGGCACGCGGCGCAAATCCGTTCCGATGAAACTCGGGATGACCAGCAACGCCGCGCCGTTATGCATGACGGTCAAGGCCGGGCCTGGTTTGAGCGTGCGGAAATCGGGCGCGAATTCCCGGTACGTATCCATGACATCACCGGGCATGGCCAGGAGCAGCAGGTTTTTACCGAGCAGGCTCTCCGGCGGGGTGGAAAACGCGAATTCATGGGCCGGGCTGCCGAACACGGTCACGGCCACAGGCATGCCGCGCAGGGCGTAGCCGATCTTGCCGGCATCGAACCAGCGCTGCGCCGCGACGGCAGCGATGCCGGGCGGGATCTGCGTGGCGAGGCTGTCCCAGTCCACCACCTGCAGCATGGGCGATTTTCCGGGCGTGAAGAGCCGGTTGAGATGGGGCAGGAAACCCGTGGTGACCTCGGCGCTCAGAACCAGCACCGCGCCGGCCAGCAGCACCGCCGTGATCCGCGCCACCGCATCGCGCAGCCAGGGCACGAAGCGCGAGGCCCAGTCGCCCAGGACCGGAAACAGCATGAGATAGCCCGGCGCCGCCCAATGGTAGAGAATGCGCGTGGAGGACCACAGCCCGACCAGCGCGAACAGCGCCACCGGCACCACCGCTGCCCAGGAGAGCAGCCAGCCCACCCGCGCACCCGGCCCGCGCCGGAAGCCGCGCAGCAGCAGATAGATCAGCGGCAGCCAGAGCCAGGGCAGCACGAACAGCGCCTCGCCGCCGAGGATGGTGAGCGGCATGAGCGGCCGCAGGCGGAACCCGGTGGCGCGGCCGCCCTGATAGCTGAAACTCGCCCAGCCATGCGTCGCGTTCCACCACAGCACGGGCGTGAACAGCGCCACCGCCAGCAGCACGGCACCCCAGGGCGCGAACCGCCGCAGCTCCCGCCGCGAGACCGGCTCCAGCAACACCCCCGCCGCCGCGCCCGCGAGCACCAGCGCCGCGTTGTACTTGGAGAGCAAGGCGAGCCCCGCGAACAGCCCCACCCCGGCCCACCAGCGCGGCGCCGGCCGGCCATCGGGCAGGCCCAGAGCACGCAGCAGGGCGTAGAGGAAGGCCAGCAGCGCGGCATCGAGGGGCCCATCCGGCAGCACCCAGCAGCCGGCGGCGAGCGAGAATACCGGCGAGAGGGAATAGGCCAGCACCGCCCAGAATCCGGCGCGCGCGCCATAGAGCCGGTTGCTGATTACCCAGAGCAGCCAGGAGGACACGGCGGATAGCAGCACGAAAGGCAGCCGCACGATAATGGGCGCCGCACTGCCGGTGAGCCGGCGGGCGGCAAGCTCCAGCCACCAGCTGGCGAGAGGATGGTCGAAATACGAGGCGGAGAATGTATGGCTCGCCGCCACCATATAGCTCTCATCGATGCCGAGCCCGGTAAACCCGGCCAGCACCAGGCGGAACGCCACCGCCACCGCCATAACAATAAATGCCGCCTTCATGCCCCGTGAATGGCCCGGGGCGGCGTTGGCATCAAGAGCCGGAGAACCAGTTATAGCCCTGATCCTCCCAATATCCGCCCGGATAGACATTGGTGACGGCAAGTTGCATCACCGATTTGGGGTTCTTGAAGCCGAGTTTCGTGGGAATCCGCAGCCGCACCGGGGCGCCGAAAGCCGGGGTGAGCGGGGCGTTCAAAAAATCCAGCGCCAGCAATGTCTGCGGGTGCAAAGCCGATGCCATGTCGATGGAGGAGTAATACCCATCGGCGCAGCGGAAGGAGACATAGCGGCAGGTGGTATCCGCCCCGACCTGGTGGAGAAACCGCCCGAGCGGCACGCCTGACCATTGCCCGATCACCCGCCAGCCCTCGACGCAGACGAGCCGGGTGATCTGCCCTTCCTGCGGCAAGGCGCGCAATTGCGTGAGGCTCCAGGGGCTCTTATCGGCAATCTGCCCGCCCAGCTCCAGCTGGTAGGTGGTTTCATCCACCACCGGCACCTGGGAAATAGAGTAGAACGCATTGAAGCGCGGCGGCATGGTGATCTGGTCCGGCCGGAAGCTTGGCGCCAGGGTTGCGGGGTCGAACAAGGCCGCCTGCACCCGGTCGTTCCAGGCCGACATGGCATGCAGAAACCTATCGGCGAGATCGGGATGCGCCGGGTCCTCGTAATTGCACCCCTCCAGCCCGGAAATGAGCCCCAGCGCCATGGCGCGCTGCATGATGCCGCGCCGTTTCAGAAGCGGGTTCATGAGCGGCCTCCCGTGATCATCGGCGGCAGCACTTTGGGCACCGCGGCGACCAGAGCCAGATGCACCACGACGAACAGGGCGATGGCCGCCATGGCGAAAAAATGCACATAGCGCGCGATGAAATAACCGCCGAATAAATCGCAAAGCGGCCAGAGCTGCACCGGCTTCCATATGGCGAGGCCCGAAAGCACGATCACCAGCCCGGCCAGCAGCACGCCGCAATAGAGCAGCCGCTGCACGGCATTGTACACGCCGGTTTCATGCTTCAGCCGGAAGGTAAGGGCGGCGCGAAAATCCGCCCAGATGGCGCGCGGCCCCGGTGGCGCCAGCTTGCGCCAATGCCCGCTGCTGGCGGTCCATACGACATAGACGAGCCCGTTGGCCACCAGCAGCCACATCATCGCCAGATGCCAGGCGATGCCGGCGCCAAGCCATTGCCCGATGCCGATGGGGAAACTGAAGCCGAACAAGGGCGAGGCATTGTAGATCTGCCAGCCACTGCCGATCATCATGACGATGGCGAAGGCGTT
>JAKBAV010000020.1:0-12797 GCA_021826225.1 Pseudomonadota bacterium
CCAGGCCCAGCGCCACGGCATCCGCCGGGTTGATCTCGACGAAGGGACCGGGATTCAGCTTGTTGAGCGTATCGATCTTTCCCGTCTTGGTCAGCGTGTGCCAATGATGCGCGAGGCGGCCGGTATTGAGCACCATGGGATAATCCTGGTCCGGCAATTCGGCGGGCGGCATGGCGGGCCGCGGAAAAAATCGCGCCCGCCCATTGGCGGTGGGAAAGCGCAGGGTATTGTCTCTATATCGTATCGCATTCCGGGCGCCCGCCCGGGGCGGGCACGGCCATTGCAGCGGGCCCCGCGCCAGTGCCGCATGGCTCGCGCCGCTTATGTCATACCCGGTCGAGGGATTGGCTGTCAGCCGGATCTCATCAAATATCTCGGCAGCGCTGTCCTGGGAAAATCCAGCTTCATAACCCATGGCGCAGGCAACCCGCGCGATAATCCGCCAGTCGGCCTGCGCCTCGCCGGGTGGCGCCACGGCCGGCTGCATCAGCGTCATGTTGCGCTCGGAATTCACGAACACGCCGCTGGCCTCGGCCCAGAGCGCGCCGGGCAGCAGAATATCGGCATATTTATTCGTTTCGGTATCAACAAACGCATCCTGGGCGATAACAAGCTCCGCCGCCCGCAGCCCGGCAATCACCTTCGCCCGGTCCGGCATGCTCGCCACCGGATTGGTGCAGATAATCCATACAGCCTTGATCGCGCCGCTTTCCAGCCCCTCGAACAGGCGCACCGCATCGGCCCCCGGCTCAGCCTGAATCCGCCCCTCAGGCACGCCCCAGAGCCGCTCCACAAACCGCCGGTCCGCCGCATTGGTCACCACGCGCTGCCCCGGCAGGCCATGGCTCAGATACCCCATTTCGCGCCCGCCCATCGCATTGGGCTGACCGGTCAATGAGAATGGTCCGCTGCCGGTGCGGCAGATGCTCCCGGTAGCCAGATGCAGATTGCATATGGCATTGGTATTCCATGTCCCATGCGTGCTCTGGTTGAGCCCCATGGTCCAGCAACTCATCCAGTTTTTCGCACGCCCCATCCAGCGTGCCGCCTTGCGGATATCAGCCTCCGCGAGGCCGGTGAGCGTGGCCACGCGCGCGGGCGTATAATCGCGCAGGAATGCCGGCATGGCCTCCCAGCCCTCGGTATGCGCGGCGATGAAGGCCTCGTCTATATCGCCATTTTCTACAAACAGATGCAGCAGCCCGTTGAGCAAAGCGAGATCGCTCCCCGGCTTTAATTGCAGATGCAGATCAGCTTTCTCCGCCGTCGCGGTACGGCGCGGATCGGCGACAATAAGCTTGGCCCCGGCCTTCGCGCGGTCGAGCAGACGCAAAAACAGAATGGGGTGGCAATCCGCCATATTGGCGCCGGCGACGAAAAACAGATCGGCGGCATCGAAATCCTCATAAGAACCAGGCGGGCCATCCGCGCCAAGCGAGAGCTTGTAGCCGCTTGCCGCACTCGACATGCAAAGCCGCGAATTCGAGTCGATGTTATTGCTGCCGATAAACCCCTTCGCCAGCTTGTTGGCAAGATACTGAGCCTCAAGCGACATCTGGCCCGATACATAAAAGGCCACCGCATCCGGCCCATGCGTTGCGACAATGCCACGCAGCCGGTCCGCCGCCTCGGCTATGGCCGCATCCATCGGCACAGGCTGGCGTTCGGCCGCCCGGTCCGGCCGGATATACGCGCCCGCCATGCGGCCCGCACTGCCGAGAACCTGCGCGCTGCTCACCCCCTTGGTACACAGTCTGCCAAAATTCGCCGGATGCGCCTTATCCCCCGAGACCTTGGTGACAGCACCGTTCTCAACCTGCAACACAATGCCGCAGCCCACCCCGCAATACGGGCAGACAGATTTTACACTGGTTTTATCTGAGACAATGCTAACATCATCAACCCGCGAAAGCATGTTCCACCGCTGTGTTCACCAGAATCTCGCTCAGCACCTCACCAATAAGGATGAGCACCGGGCCACTTGCCCGCCGCGCCGCATGCAGGCCAGGCAGGGTGGCAATGGTGCCGCGCAAATGCCGGATCGTGGGCTGGCTGGCATTCTCGATAAGCAACGCCGGCATGGTCGGCTCCATCCCCGCCTCGATGAAATGCGCCGCCAGACCGGGCAAGGTCTCGCCACCCATATAGATCGCGAGCGTACCGCCGGATTTTGTCAGCGCGGCATAATCATGCGCGGGCAACCCACCCTCCGCGCCATGCCCGGTAATAATATGCAACGAGCGGGAAATGCCCCGTTGTGTCAGCGAAACTTGCGTCCCCGCCGCGGCAGCCGAGGCGGCGGTGATACCTGGGACAACCTCGAAGCCGATACCGGCGGCCCGCAACGCCTCCATCTCCTCGGTCGCCCGGCCAAAAATCATCGGGTCGCCGCCCTTGAGCCGCACGACCATCGGGCCCGTTTGCGCCTCCTCCACCAGCAGGACGCAAATTTCGGCCTGGCTCGCCGAATGCCGTCCGCAACGCTTGCCGACATCGATGATCTTTGCGCGCGCATTCGCCAGCATGATGACACGCGGATCAACAAGGCTGTCATGCAGCACCACACTGGCCTGCGCCAGAAGCCGCGCGGCCTTCAACGTCAGCAACTCCGGATCACCCGGCCCGGCGCCTATGAGAAACACCCGGCTCATGGCAGCGCCAGGAATACGCGCCCCGCCTCCGTCTTCACGGCAAAACGCGGCGTACACCCGCTATCAAGCCCTTGCGCCTCGCCGGTTTCGAGCGAAATCGTCCAGCCATGCAGCGGGCAGGTTACGGCATTGCCGTGCACAATGCCCTGGCTCAGCGGCCCCTGCTTATGCGGGCACTGGTCGCGCAGCGCGAACACCTCACCACCGCCAGTGCGGAAGATGGCGATATCACCCAGCGCCGTGGCGACAACGCGCGCCCCCAGCGGCGGTATATCATCCAACCCGCCGACATCGATGAAATTTTTTGCGTTATTCATGCCATCCATCACACCATCTCCGCCATTGCATCGTATTTCAGGCCGCGTGACGCACAGCTCGCTTCTTCCGCCCACGGATCAACCTGCGCGAAGCTCTGCGCGTAGAGAAAATCCTCGAACAGCGAGCGGCGCAGTTCGGCGTTATCGACGATCTTCTCCTGCACGTATTTCAGGCCCATGCGCTCGATCCATGGCGCGGTACGCTCCAAATAGCGCGCCTCCATACGGTAAAGCTGCAGAAAGGCGCAGGCATATTCCATCACCTCAGCCTCGGTCGTCACCTTGCATAACAGCTCCGTGGCGCGCACCTTAATGCCGCCATTGCCACCGACATGCAGGTCCCACCCCGCCTCTGTCGCCACCACACCGAAATCCTTGATCGTGGCCTCCGCGCAGTTGCGCGGGCAGCCAGATACAGCGAGCTTCACCTTATGCGGGTGCCATGAACCCCATGTGGCTTTTTCCAGCGCCACGCCCATGGCGGTGGAATCCTGCACGCCAAACCGGCACCATTCAGAGCCGACGCAGGTTTTAACCGTGCGCAGCGCCTTGCCGTAGGCATGGCCGGAAACCAGCCCGGCAGCATTCAAATCCCGCCATACGGCACGCAGATCCTCCTTGCGTACCCCCAGCATATCCACCCGCTGTCCGCCGGTAATCTTCACGGTCGGGATGTTGAACCTGTCCACGACATCGGCGATCGCGCGTAACTCGGCTGCCGTGGTGGTGCCGCCCCACATACGCGGGATCACGGAGTAGGTGCCGTCCTTCTGGATATTGGCATGCATCCGCTCATTGACGAAGCGCGACTGCGCATCATCCACATATTCCCCAGGCCACGCCGCGAGCAGATAGAAATTAAGCGCCGGCCGGCAGGAGGCGCAGCCATCCGGCGTGTGCCATTCCAGCGCCTGCATCACATCCGGAATGGTTTTCAGGATACCACCCTTTATACGCCGGCGCACCTCGTCATGGCCATGGCTCGTGCATTTGCACATCGGCTTCACCGCGGTCTCGCTGAACGCGGCGCCGAGTGAAATCTTCAGCAGCCCTTCCACCAACCCGGTGCAGGAACCGCATGAGGCGGAGGCCTTCGTGCGTGCCCGCACATCATCCACGCTGCGCAGCCCGTGCGCGGCAATGGCGGCGCAAATCGTGCCTTTTTTAACCCCGTTGCAGCCGCATATCTCCGCGCCATCCGCCAGGCAGGCCAGCGCCTCGTTCGGGTCCGCCGCGCTGCTCACCGGGCCGAAAATCATCGTCCCGCGCAGCTCGCCGAGCGGCCGCTCCTCCTTCAGAAGCTGAAAATACCAGCCCGCATCGCGCGTATCCCCAAAGCACACCACGCCGACCAGCCGGTCATCACGCAGCACCAGCCGCTTGTAAACACCGCGCGCCGCATCGCGCAGCACGATGTCATCGGTCGTCTCATCACCCATGAAGGCCCCGGCGGAAAACATCTCCACACCGGATACTTTCAGCCGCGTCCCCGTCGCCACGGGCACAAAGCCGCGCCGCGCCGCGCCGGTCATATGGTCGGCCGCCACCTTCGCCATATCCCAGATTGGCGCCACCAGCCCGTAACACGCCTTGTCATGCTCGATGCATTCGCCGACCGCATACACCGCCGGATCGGAAGTACACATTCCGCCATCGACCAGAATGCCACGGTCGCAGTCTATGCCGGAAGCTTTGGCAAGGCTGGTATTGGGCCGGATACCCACGGCCATGACCACGAGATCAGCCTTGATCCGCCGTCCATCCTTCAGCGTCACGGCATTAACGGGCCCGGTATCGTCCGCGCCATCGAGGCTTGCGGTATTGGCGGAAGTGTAAATCGCCATGCCGCGCTGCGTCAGGCTGCGCTCCAGCAGATGCGCAGCCGAGGCATCGAGCTGGCGTTCCATCAGCGTCGGCATCAAATGCACCACGCTCACCGCCATGCCGCGCAAATTCAGCCCATGCGCCGCCTCCAGCCCGAGCAATCCACCGCCGATCACCACGGCGGATCTACCAGGCCCCGCCAGTGCCAGCATCATATCCACATCGGCGGCGGAACGGAAAGTCATCACCCCTTCCCGCCCGACCCCCGGCAGCGGCAGAACGATGGGGTTAGACCCCGTCGCCAGCAGCAGAATATCATAATGCCGCATGGTGCCGCTGGCGGCGGTGACGACACGGCTGCCACGGTCAATCTCAACCACGGCATCACCCGCGATGAGCTCTATGCCATGCGCCGCATACCACTCAAGGCTATTGAGCACGATCTGCTCGAAGCTTTTCTCACCGGCCAGGAGAGGCGATAGCATGATGCGGTCGTAATTCACCTGCGGCTCGGCCCCGAACACGGTGATATCGAACATGTCTGGCGCGCGCTGGAGAATTTCCTCCACGGTACGCATCCCCGCCATGCCATTGCCGATAACAACGAGTTTTTTGCGCGCGCTGATCATCATATTCATCGGCGTGATTCCTTCCAAGCTATAGAATTCAGATTTTCGGCACCACGCCGGCGGCAAAGCCCTGGCTGAAGCTCGCGCGCCAGTGCTTCTTCACCACATTGATGCCGATGAAGGCGATCATGGACAGCGCTGCGAAAATCAGAAACCCGTCCTGGTAGGAGCCGGTCCACTGCTTGGAATAACCAAGCGACGAGGCGAGGTAGAAGCCGCCCACGCCGCCGGCGCAGCCGACCAGCCCCGTCATCACGCCTATTTCCCGGCCGAAACGTATCGGCACGAGCTGGAACACCGCGCCATTGCCGGTGCCCAGCGCCAGCATCGCGACGATAAAAGCGGCAAGCGCCATGGTGAGCGAGGGCAGCCCGATGCCGACCAGCACGAGCATGGCGGCGGCGATGATATAGAGCACGGAGAGTGCCGCGATGCCGCCGATTTTATCGGCCAGAATTCCACCAATGGGGCGGAACAGCGAGCCCGCGAACACGCAGGCCGCCACGGCATAGCCCGCCTGCACCGGGGCGAGGCCGTACTCGCTATGGAAATAGATGCCAAGGCTCGATGCCAGCCCGACAAAGCCGCCGAACGTGACCGAATAGAACAGCATGAACCACCAGGTATCACCAAGCGCCAGCACCCGCAGATAGCCGGAAAAAGCCTGTTTCGGCGGCGCCATGGGCGCATTTCTGGCAAGCAGGATGAACACCGCGAGCACCGCGCACATGAACAACGCGGCCATGCCGAACACATTCACCCAGCCAAAGGCGAGCCCGAGCGCCGGGGCGGCGAGTGCCGCGATCACCGTGCCCATATTCCCGGCCCCGGCAATGCCCATCGCCTTGCCCTGATGCTCCGGCGGATACCAGCGCGAGGCAAGCGGCAGCGCGATGGCAAACGAGGCGCCGGCCATGCCCAGCACCACACCGACCAGCAATATGGCATCGAAATCCGGCACACCGAAAAACCACGCGGCGGCAAGGCCGAGAATGACGACGAGCTGGGCGAAGATACCCGCCGCCCTGGCGCCGAAATGGTCGACCATCAGCCCGTTGAAGATGCGCAGAAACGCCCCGGCCAGCACCGGCGTCGCCACCATCAACCCCTTATGGGCGGGGTCGAGATGCAGCGCCTTGGAAATCTGAATGCCGAGCGGCCCCAGCAGGACCCAGCACATGAAGCTGAAGTCGAAATACAGAAAAGCAGCGACCAGGCTCGGCAGATGGCCGGCCTTGAGAAAATTCTTTGCGCCCGGATGGGACATGTCAACAACTCCGCGCGGCCTTGCGCCAGCGCCTGCGAACCGTCCCTGGTCCGCGAGAGAATTATGGGGCGAGGCCCCGCAAGCAAAAACCATCGCCATTGATGGTTCCGCAAACAACGATTCGTGCTGTTCGCAATAACATAAGCAAACCCCATGCCAAGACTATTTTTTAATCTTATAGCCGACTTACCTCGCACGTCCAGGCAAAGAGGATTATTTTAAGGCAGTATCAGCACTAAATTTCACCAAACGATCCATATTTAACCAGACTACCCTGAAGCCACGCTATCGCAGAACATCTCCGCCGCCGCCACCACCTCAAGCCCGCCCGCTTCCAGGTACATATCCGGCCGGTACAGGCTGGCGGTCACCGCCAGCGCGTCCTCACCGGCCTTGCCCCAGCGCCGCATCTGCGTGGCGAACCAGGCCGCCCGCTGCGGCGATGGGTAGTTCAGGTCGAATAGCGGCCCGCCTTGCGCCGGGTCCAGCGAGGCCTCGATCATTTCCCGTGGCAGATCGAGGTATTCCGGCCGCGCCAGCAATGCCGCCACCGCCGGGCGGTTGCCGGGGCTGGCGCAATAGGCGCAGGCCTCGCGCAGCGCGCCCAGCAGCAGGCGCAGCCGGGCCGGGTCGGCGGCGGCAAAATCGGCACGCAGCGCCAGGCATTTCTCCGGATGCTCCCGCCAGATCGCGCCCGATGTCACAGCCGCAAAGCCGAGCCCGGCCCCGGCGGCCACATGGTGCCACGGCGCGCCCGCGCAAAACCCGTCAATCGCCCCCGCCGCGAGCGAGCTCACCATCTCGGAGGGCGACAGCACCTTGATCTCGACCTCCGCTTCCGGCGCCACGCCATGCGCCGCCAGCCAGTAGCGCAGCAGCAGGTCATGGGTGGAATAGGCATGCACCACCGCCAGGCGCAGCTTGCGGCGCCGCGCCAGCGCCTGAATCCCGCCCGCGGCAAATTCCGCGCGGCAGGCCATGGCCAAGGTCAGCGCATTGCCATTGGCACTCAGCGAGAGCGGCACCACCAGGCTGGTCCGGCGCCCGCGCAGGCCAAGCGCGCAGGCAATGGCCAAAGGCGGCAGCATCACCGCGCCATCGAGCAGCCCATAGCCCAATTTATCGGCAATATTGGCCCAGGAGGGCTCAACGCAGATTTCCACATCCAGCCCCGCCCGCTTGAAAATCCCCTGCCTGTCGGCCACCACCACGGGGGCCGCATCGCTAAGGCGCAACATGCCCAGCCTTATCGTCTCATTCACGTCCCTGTTCTCCCTTGGCCGATGCACCGCGCAGCATGCCGAGCGCGACATCCTTCAGTTTTTTCTGCTGGGCCATGGCGCGGCGCTGCAGGAAGCGATGCGCCGCCGGCTCGCTCATTTTCTCCTGGCTCATCAGCAGGCGTTTGGCGGCATCTATCGCGCGGCGCGCCTCGGCCTGCTCCTCCACCTCCGTCAGCCGCGCCTGCAAGCCGCGCATGCGCTTAAATACCGCCATCGCCGTGCGCAGGATCGGCTTGATGGCGGCCGGGGCAACCCCGCCGACATGGTAGGAGCTCACCCCGGCGGCGATGGCCTCTTCCATGAAATGCGGATCATCCTCGTCGATGAACATCAGCACCGGCAGCATGGCCTGGGCATTCAGGGCGCGCACGGAATCGAGCCCGTCACGGTCCGGCCGGCCCATATCGACGATCACGACATCCGGGCTGGCCCGCCGCACCGCTTCGAGCAGATTCTCTCCGATCGCGGCAAGAATGACCTCAAAACCGTCATCCAATGCCTTCAGCCGGGCAGACAACTCATCCGCATGCCCGCCATCGCCATCCGCCACGAGTATTTTCATGCAAGCCCAGACCTCATGCGCCAGGGCCAAGCAACACTCGGGCCAATACGCCCCGGCGTTATTGCGGGCGCGGCCGCCACGCTGACTCGACAGGCTCTGCAAAGAATGGCTATTCGCAGATATACCGCGCGTCCCGGCCCACCGCTGCAAACCCGCCTATGCCAGGGCTGTACGGCCAGGCTGCGATGCCAGGCTGGGGTATCGGCCGAGACGCCAGGGTTGATCCCAAAATCAATCCTAAAAACCAGTCAGGACAAGACTTTAGGAGCCGTTATGAAACTCAGCCTGCCCGATGACAGCGTCCCCGTCAAAGAAATGTTCGAGCGCTTCTTCACCACGGAAGCCACCCCGGCACGGGTGCGTGCCGCCGAGCCGAACGGGTTTGACGCCGATCTGTGGCGCGAATTGATCGCCCTTGACGCCCCCTTCATGCGCCTGTCCGAAGCAGCGGGCGGCGGCGGCATGAGCCTGTTCGATACCTGCCTAATGATGGAGCAGGCCGGCCGCCGCCTGGCCCCTGCCCCGCTCGCCGAATCGGTCGTGGCCATGCGTATCCTGGGCGAAATCGGCGGCGAGACGGCGCGCGAATGGATTGAGAAGGTGCGCTCCGGCGAAACCGTGCTGGCCCTGGCCCTGCAACCCACCCAACCCGGCCGCGCCCAGCTCGTGCCCGGCGGCGCGGTGGCGCAAGCCGTGCTGACCTTCGACGGCACCCAGGTCGCCATCGAAATTCCCAACGCGGCGCTTGCGGCGCCGTCCACCCTGGGCGGCGCCGCCATCGGCGTATTCAAGCCCGGCGAGGGCAAAATCCTGCCGCTCTCCGGCAATGCCGATGCCGCCGCGATTTTCGCCGCCGGTATCGAGGAGTGGAAACTGCTGACCTCGGCGGCCTTGATCGGCATGTCGCGCGAAGTGCTGGGCATGGCCGCCGCCTATGCCTGTGAGCGCATCGCCTTCGGCGCCCCCATCGGCACCTATCAGGGCATCTCGCACCCGCTCGCCAACGACATCGTGGATGCCGACGGCGCCGAGATGCTGCTCTGGAAAACCCTGCATGACATCGCCGCCGGCGCGCCCGAGGCCGCCGCCGAAATTTCCGGCCTGTTCTGGTGGGCCAGCCGCACCGCCACCAGCAGCGTCGCGCATGGCCTGCACACATTCGGCGGCTACGGCCTGACCAATGAATATGACCTGCAGCTCTACCACCGCCGCGCCAAAGCCTGGGCGCTGGTCCTGGGCGACCCCAAGCAGGAGCTGATCCGCGCCGGCCGCCGGCGTTACCTCGGCCAGGCCGCCAGCCTGCCGGATGCCGGGCTGGTCGATCTGGATTTCTCCCCGCCCCAGGGCGGCAAGGAGCTGGCCGACGAGACCCGCGCCTTGTTCAAAAAAATTCTCGATCCGCAGAAGCACCATCTGTTCGAGCAGAATTTCGAATCGCATGACTGGGAGGTGCATCGCGCCATGGGCGCCGCCGGGCTGCTCTACCCCAACTGGCCGGAAAAATGGGGCGGACGCGGCGCGGATGCCGATTCCACCCGGGCCAGCCTCGCCGTGTGGCAGGAGGTCGGCTATGCCGGCCTGCCGCGCAGCACCACCGCGATGATCGGCCATATCGTCCAGCAATTCGGCACGCCGGAACTGCAGGACGAGGTTCTGCTCCGCATGGGCCGCGGTGAGATTTCCGCCTGCCTCGGCTATACCGAACCCTCCGGCGGCTCGGACGCCTTCGCCGCCAAAACCCGCGCCGTGCGCGATGGCGATGACTGGGTCATCAACGGCCAGAAAATGTTCACCTCCGGCGCCGAATACGCCAGCTACGTGATCATGATCACCCGCACCGATCCTGATGCGCCCAAGCATAAGGGCATCACCATCTTCCTGGTGCCCCTCGACCATCCCGGCATCGAAATCCACCCGGTCCATACCTTCATGGATGAGCGCACCAACGCCACCTTCTATGCCGATGTCCGCATCCCCGACCGCTACCGCATGGGCCCGGTCAATGCCGGCGCCAAAGTGCTGGCGGCGGCACTCAGCCTGGAGCATGGCGGCGGCTATTTCCATAAATACATCATCGACATGGAAGAGGCGGCCCTGGCCTGGGCGCGCGAGGAAATGCGCGACGGCAAACCCGCCATCGAAGACTCCGACGTGCTGGCCCGGCTCGCGAAAGCGCGCATCGAAGCCGATGTCGGCGAGGGTCTCTCGGCCAAGGCGATGTGGACGCGCCTGGCCGGCGAAAAGGACCTGGCATTCGGCCCGGCCTCGAAAGTATTCGCCACCGAGGCCTTCATCAGCAACGCCGCCGACCTGATGGACCTCACCGCGCCCTACTCCCTGCTGCGCGGCAAGGAAGGTTTAAGCGTTATCGAAAAGGGCTATCGCCATGCCACCGCCACGACCATCTATGGCGGTTCCAGCGAGGTGATGCGCAGCCAGGTCGCCGAACGCCGCCTCGGCATGCCGCGCAGCCGCGGGTAAGGTTGCGCGCGCGGCCTGTCACGGCAGCCGCTCCGTCCCCCGGAGCGGCTTACGGCTCGGTATTATGAGCCGGATTTGGGCTTATACGGCAGAATGGCGCCTTCCATGGCATCCTTGAGGTCCCGGTGGAACGCCGCCAGCCGGGTCAGGCGCGCGCGCGCCGCCCCCTCCGCCACATCATCCTTGCGTGCCGCGATCAGCGCCGACATCATCCCGAGCAGATCCGTCTGCCGGCGCAGCGGCAGGCCAGGATCATCCCCCGCGACATACAATACCCGCTTGCTGCCCCGCTCGCCCAGCCGGCGCGCATTGCCATGCGCCTCAAGCAGTTTCGCGGCGGCGCATACGTTGCTTTTGCTCACCTCGAGGTCCGCCGCCATCTCATCGAGCGATACAGGCCCGATTTGCAGTTGCAGATAACCATAAAGCCTTGCCGCCGTAATCGTCATGCCCCAGGAGAGCAGCAGCATGGCCAGCTCATCGATAAAATGGCGCTGCGGCTGCGACAAATTACTGTTTGACAGATTCTGCATTTGCTGAATATACAACACCCGAACGGCAGGCGCAAGCCTGACAGACTTAGCAGGAGGATACCCTAAATGCCCATGTTCCCCGAGGCCAAGCTTTTTATCGACGGCGTGCTGCGCCCGGCGGAAGGCGGCAAAACCTATGACAATATCGGCCCCTGGACCGGCGATGTCATCGGCAAGGCCGCCGACGCCTCGGCCGCCGATGTCGAGGCCGCCATCGCGGCCGCCCGCCGCGCCTTCGACACCACGGACTGGCCGACCAACCACGAGAAGCGCTTCGCCCTCGTGAAAAAACTCCATGAGCTGTTCGTGGCCAATACCGACCGCCTCGTCGCCATCGCCCGTAACGAGGTCGGCGCCCCGCTCGTCGCCGTCAACCGCGCCCAGGTCGCCAACTGCCTGGATAGCTGGAAAGCCCTCATGGATGCCTATCCCAAGCTGAACTGGGAGAAGGATTACGGCGCCAAGCAGGCTTACGGCTTCACCACGCAGCGCCAGGCCGTGTACGAGGCCATCGGCGTGGTCGGCGCCATCACGCCGTGGAATTTCCCGCTTTACGTCAATGCCGAGAAGGTCGTCTCCGCGCTGCTCGCCGGCTGCACCGTCATCCTCAAACCCGCCCCGGACACACCGCTGGCCGGTGTCATCTTCGGCGAGCTGGCGCAGGAAGCCGGCTTCCCGCCGGGCGTCCTCAACGTCATCACCGCCGCCGACCCGGCCATGGCGGGCGAGATGCTGGTCACCGACCCGCGCGTCGACCTCATCACCTTCACCGGCTCCACCGCCATCGGCAAGCATATCATGCGTCAGGGCGCGGAAACCATGAAGCGCGTCTTCCTCGAACTCGGCGGCAAGTCCGCCTCCATCATCCTGGAAGACACCCCCAACTTCGCCCAGGCCGTGGCCTCCTCCATCCTGGTGTTCCATGCCGGCCAGGGCTGCGCCGTCACCTCGCGCCTGCTGGTACCCAAAGCGCGCTACGAGGAAGCCAAAGCCATCCTCAAGGCCACCTATGAGGCCTATTCCACCAAATGGGGCCATTTCGACGACCCCGCCTGCGCCATGGGCCCGGTGGTCTCGAAAAAGCAGATGGAGCGCATCAAGGGCTATGTCGATCTCGGCGTGAAGGAAGGCGCCACTTTGCTCGCCGGCGGCAATCTGCGCCCCGACATGGGCACGGGCTGGTTCATCGAGCCGACCTGCTTCGTCGATGTGAACAACAAAATGCGCATCGCCCAGGAAGAAATCTTCGG
>JAKBAV010000020.1:12897-31429 GCA_021826225.1 Pseudomonadota bacterium
GGGCCAAATCGTGGCGGGAATGCACAGGCATTTCCGCCACGATTCATTTTGGCGCCACCGGCTTTCCTGTGTTTTCGCTTGTCTGTCCACAGAGAAAACAATTAAATCAATGATTTCTGGCGGAAGAGGTGGGATTCGAACCCACGGTACGCGTTAACGCACGGCGGTTTTCAAGACCGCTGCCTTAAACCACTCGGCCACCCTTCCGTGCAGCGTCGTTTACCCGTCCCGTTCAGCGGGTCAAGCGCATGCCGAGCTGGCCGGCAATGTCCTGGATAAACTGCCAGGCCACCCGCCCGCTCCGCCCGCCTCGGGTCATGCTCCACTCCACCGCCGCCGCCCGCAGCGCCTCGGGGCTGATCGGCAGGGCAAACGCCGCGGCGTAGCCCTCGACCATGGCGAAGAACACCTCCTGGCTGGAGTTATGAAAGCCGAGCCAGAGCCCGAAGCGGTCCGAGAGCGAGACCTTCTCCTCCACCGCCTCGGCCGGGTTGATGGCGCTGGAGCGTTCATTCTCGATCATGTCACGCGGCATCAGATGCCGGCGATTCGATGTGGCATAGAACAGCACATTCTCCGGCCGCCCCTCGATACCGCCATCCAGCACCGATTTCAGCGCCTTGTAATCCGCATCCTCGCGCTCGAAGGAAAGATCATCGCACAGCACGACACAGCGCCGCTCAACCGGCCGCAGCACATTCAACAATGCCGGCAGGGTGCGGATATCCTCGCGGTGAATTTCCACCAGCGCCAGCCTGCCCGGCGCCTCGGCGTTCACCGCCTCATGCACCGCCTTCACCAGCGAAGACTTGCCCATGCCCCGCGCGCCCCACAACATCGCATTATTGGCCGGCAGCCCGGCCGCGAAGCGCCGCGTATTCTCCAGCAATATGTCCTTCTGCGCCTCAATCCCCTGCAACAGCCCCAGCGCCACGCGCGCAATCCGCGCCACCGGCGCCAGCTCCCCGCGCTCGGGATGCCATACAAAACCATCCGCCACGCTCAAATCCGGCACAGCCGGCGGCGGCGGCGCCAGACGCTCCAAAGCCTCGGCGATACGGCGCAGCACATCATCATTCATGCAAACTCTGTCCCATTGACTGTCCCGGCGCGCACCCTATGGTCCGCCGCAACCAACGGCAACCAGGATTAAACATGTTCATCGCATCCGCCTTCGCCCAGACCACCTCCGGCCTGGCCAGCTCCCCCGCCATCGGCATCATCGTCCAGATCGCCCCATGGCTGCTCATCGGCATCGTCTTCTGGTTCCTGCTGCTCCGCCCGCAACAGGTCCAGCAGAAGCAGCTCAAGGCCCGCATCGCCGCCATCAAACGCGGCGACAAGGTGGTCACCGCCGGCGGCATTCTCGGTGTTGTCAAAAAAACCACCGATGGCAGCGCCAATATCGATGTCGAAATCGCCCCCGGCGTCATCGTCAGCGTGGTCCGTACCACCATCACCACCGTCACGGATGAAAAGGCCTGAAGCCTCCGCGCCGTAAAGCGTAGCCCCTAAAACCGCCGCGCGGTGGTAAAGCGGGCGAGCTCGGCCAGGGTATCACGCATGTCGTTGGCCGGCAGGGTCTGCAGCGCGGTCAAGGCGCTGTCGATAAACAGGTCCGCCCGGGCAATGGTGCGGGCAATGGTATCATGGCGGCGGATCAGGGTCAGCGCCGTGGCGAGGTCCGGCTCGGTCTGTTCGTTCAGCTCGATCGTCCGGGTCCAGAATTCATGTTCCTCGGGCGTGGCATCGGCTATGGCGAGCAGCACCGGATAGGTCAGCTTGCCCTCGCGGAAATCATCGCCCACGGTCTTGCCAAGCTCATCCTGTTCCGCCGCATAATCGAGCGCATCATCAACAAGCTGAAAGGCCATGCCCAAATCCATGCCGAATTGCGCGAGCGCCGCGCGCTCTGCCGCGCCACGCTCGGCGATCACCCCGCCGACCTCACAGGCCGCCGCGAATAAAGCCGCGGTCTTGCCGCGAATCACGTCAAAATAGCGCCCCTCGGAGGTGGTGAGGTCGTTCTGCGTGGTGAGCTGCAGCACCTCGCCCTCGGCAATGGTGGCGGAAGCCCCGCATAATATACGCAGCACCTCGAGCGAGCCATCCTCGACCATCAGCTGGAAGGCGCGGGCAAACAGAAAATCGCCGACCAGCACGGAGGGCTTATTGCCGAACACCGCATTGGCCGAAGCCGCGCCGCGCCGCAACAGCGATTCGTCCACCACATCATCATGCAGCAGCGTGGCGGTATGGATGAATTCGACGCAGGCGGCGAGCCGCACATGCCGTTCCCCGGCATAGCCGCAGAGCCTGGCGGAAGCCAATGTAAGCAGCGGCCGCAGGCGCTTACCACCCGAGGCCACGAGATGCGCCGCCAGTTGCGGGATAAGGGCAACGGGACTGTCCATCCGCGCGACGATGGTCTGGTTGGTGGCCGCCAGATCGCGTTCGAGCAAGGCGGTCAGCCTGCCCAGCGCATCGGCGGTTACCGTTGTCGCACCATCCACGATAAGAACCCTAACCTGTCATCCGTATTTGCGTTACCACCATATCCATCGAATTTGGGAAAGGGGCAACAAGGCATGGCGGGGGTGAGTTCGGGCGGCCTGCTCGGTAACCGTCTTACCTACCGGCAATCGCGCGCGGGCCATCGCAGCGGGTTCGAGCCGGTGTTGCTGGCAGCCGTGGTGCCGGCCCGCGCGGGCGATATCGTGCTGGAATCGGGCACCGGCGCGGGGGCCGCGCTGCTCTGCCTCGCCGCCCGCGTGCCGGAGCTGCGCGGCATCGGCGTGGAGCGCCTGCCAGACCTCGCGGAACTCGCCAATGAAAACTTCAAAAGCAATGGCTTCGACAAAATTTCCGCCATCCGGGGCGATGCCGCCGCGCTGCCCTTCCCGGCGCAATCATTCGACCATGTCCTGGCCAACCCACCCTGGTTCAACCCCGCCGCCACGCCCTCGCCGGATACGGCACGCGACCTCGCCCACCGCGCCGGGGCGGATACGCTGGCGGGCTGGATCGCCGAGTTGGGCCGCGTGGTAAAGCCCAAGGGAAGCCTCAGCCTCATCCTCCCCGCCGCCAGTTTCGCGGCGGCGGCATCATGCCTGACCGGCCAAAAATGCGGCGCCATAACCCTGCTGCCGCTCTGGCCGCGCGCCGGCATGGCCGCCAAAATGGTCATCATCACCGCCATCAAGGCCAGCCGCGCACCCGCCGGCATCCTGCCCGGCCTGGTCCTGCATGACGCTCACGGCATCACCCCGGCGGCCCAGGCGGTCCTGCGTGACGGCGCCGCGCTGGCCGGTTCCGCTACCCCCCCGGCCGCACCGGGGACCACCCCTATTTCAGCGCCAGCAGCGCCGCGAGCGGATCGCCCATCTCATTGATATTGCCTTTGAAATAGGTGATCAGAAGCTGCTCGGAATAGGCTTTTACCGCGCCATCCCACGAGGCCTGCAAATTGAACGGGCGCGGCAGGCCGATACGGCGCAATTCCGCGATCGAGATTTTCTCGATATCCGTCATCTCAACCTCCCCCTCCGGCGGCTTTTCCCGGATGGTCTCATAGCCCGAGCCATCGGGCGGCCAGAGCTGCAACACCTCGCCGGGCGGAAATTCCCGCAGCGCCTCTTCCAGCGCCTTCCACTCGGCGCTGGTCAGAAACTCCGATTGCTGAAACGCCAGCGGAATATGGCTTTGCGAGAAAGTGTGCCGCACCTCCACCTGCCAGGCCATTTTCTCGCCCCGCAACACCCGGATCATGCCCGGAATTTCGTCCAGATTCGAGCGATAGGCCATGATGTTATAACGCAGTTTCGGCGGGTTCGGCGCGGCGGCGAAATGCCGCAGCAGCTTCTCCCAGTTTTCCGAAAAAATCGCGTGTTTGGCACCCTGCCGCATGCGCTCATACAAATCCGGAAGCAGGCTTTCGAGCGAGATGTTCACATGGCTGAGCCCGCTCTGCGCGAGAAACGCGAAATACGCATCAGGCTGGCGCCGGGCGAGATTGGTGGTGAAGAATATCTTATGCCGGTATTCCAGCGGCACCCGCGCCAGAAATTCCAGCAATTGCGGGTGCATCGTCGCCTCATGCAGGCAGGACAGCCAGAAATTGCCATCCCGCACATAGGGGATAAGCCGCAGGAACGCATCGAAGGTCGCCTCGGTCATGAACGAGGTCCGGTTCACCCCGGTATAATCATACACACAGAACGGGCAGCGGATATTGCAGTTGTTCACGATGTCGATGGCGATGTGGTGGATCGGCTCGAACGCCGCGCGCATGGCCGGCGCCTGTTCCAGCTCATGGCTGCTCCCGGCCACGCGGATGAACAGGCAATCCCGCTCCGCCGCGCTCAGCTCACGCGCGAATACCCGGTAATAGCCGTAATTGGCGGTATGGTCGCCAAGGGCGGCCAGCACGTCATCGATCAGCGCGGCGGCGGTGCAGCGCTCCAGCAGCGTCTCGCCCCCATCCGCGTCACGCAGCAGAATCTCAATCTCGACGCGCCGCCCGGGCTCAGACAAATCGCGCACCCAACCGGCGACATGGCGGGTGCTGCGTTCATCGATGAACCCCTGATACGGCCCGGCCCCCGGCGGCACCGTCACCAGCGCCGGCGCCAGTTCCAGCCGGTGCGCGGCATGCGCCGGGCGCACGAAAATCCGGTCACGCTCCGCCTCGGTCACAGGTGCCGGAAATTTCACGCGGAAGGCATAAATCCCGTCACCCACCCCCACGGCCACCAGGGTCGCGGAAAACCCGTCGGCCCTGCCCGCCGCCAGCACGCGCTCGCCCTCATCCCCAGGCAGCACCACTTCAAAATCCAGCCGTTCGGCCGCATTGTTCAGGTTACGCAGCCAGCCCTGCACATGATGCGTGCTGCGTTCATCCACATAGCCCTGATAATGCGGCGCGAGGGGGGCATTCATATCCATGCCGCGAGTCTATGGCATAAGCGAAGCCGCGCGCAACGCATCCGGCCAGGATGGGTGCCGCGCTTGACAGGGCGATACCGGATTGCCAAGCCGGGAGCCTATGCCGCGCCAGCCCCGCCCTCAACCAGCCCCGCCCTGAATGAGCCAAGCCGCAGCGCGCCCCGCCAGGCTCATCAGCCTGGAAATCGCCCGCTTCCTCGCGGCCCTGGTGGTGGCGCTGGAGCATCTTTCCACCGCCATCCCCAATATGCGGCTCGGCCCGGCCCCGCTCCCGCCTTTGCCGGCCCCCGCCGCGGTGCTCTTCTTCTTCACCCTGTCGGGCTTCGTCATCCATAACGCCCATGCGCGGGATGCCGGCCGGCCGGGGCGTATCCCGGTCTATGCCTGGCGCCGCTTCTGCCGCATCTTCCCGCTCTACTGGCTATCGCTTCTCCCCATGCTGGCGGTGCTCTGGCCCGGCTGCACGGCGGGTTATCTGGTAAAAACCCTCACCCTTTCCCCCTTCACCGGCAATTTCGCGGAATTGAACCCGCCCGCCTGGACGCTGCGCTACGAGCTGCTCTTCTATATCATGTTCGGCCTGTCGCTCCTGCCCCATGCCGGGCGCTTGCTGCTCCCGGCATGGGGGCTGCTGCTCGCCGCCGCCTGGTATCACGGCCTGCGCGGCACGGGCGCCCCCACCACGCTCCTGGCCTTTCTGCCCGAAGGGGTTTCGACGCATCTGCTCGCCCTCAATAACATCTTCTTCTTCGCCGGGCTCGGCGCCGGCTGGATGCTGCGCCGCGTCCCGCCGCCACGGCCCCTGTTATGGCCGCTGCTCGCGGCAAGCGCGCTGGCGCTGGTCCTGCTCCTTCGTCTCGATGCCTGGGGCACGCTCTACCCGGCCGATCCCCGCCTGCCCTTCACCGCCGCCGCCTTCGCCGCCGTTATTCTGCTGCTGGCCGCGCTGGAGCAGTGCGGCGCCCTGCGCCTCAACCCGAAATGGGCGATGCTCGGCGCCCTGTCCTACCCGCTCTACCTGCTGCATGCCGGCGCCGGCTTCATCTTCTCCGCCGATTTCTTCTTCCACCCGGCCGACCGCACGCTCTTCACCCCCTGGCCGATTTTCGCCCTCATGCTCGGCATCGCGCTGCTCGCCTCGGGCCTCGCCGCCTTCCTGTTCGACGCCCCGCTGCAACGCCTCGCCCGCCGCATCGCCTGAACAAAAATTAACCCGATTCGTGATGCCGTAATCCGGCTTGACGTCGCCGCTACCCGGCATCACACTGGCAGGGCTGGAGAACATACCAGCAACACCGTCCCGGCTACCGCCCATGACTCGGCGGCGGACTCGTCAAGGCTAAATTTCTTGCCCTGGGACATGTAGTAGTGATTGCGGTACGGGCCAACTATATGTTGTTATGCACTCCGCTTTGCGATGCGCTTTACGGATGAACAAGAGGCCGACCAATGAACATGATGACGAAGCCCGAAGCCGCGCTGCTCGACACCCCCATCCAGATGCGCGGGCGCCATCAGGTCCAGGTCGACCACAGCCGTGACGCGTTGCTCACCGATTTCGGCCGCGCCACGCTCGATGACCGTTACCTGCTCCCCGGCGAGACCTATCAGGACCTCTTCGCCCGCGTCGCCTCCTATTATGGCGACGATCAGGCTCACGCGCAGCGCCTCTACGACTATATCAGCAAAATGTGGTTCATGCCGGCCACCCCGGTGCTCTCCAATGGCGGCACGGATCGCGGCCTGCCCATCTCCTGCTTCCTGAACGAAGCTTCCGACAGCCTGGATGGCATTGTCGGCCTGTGGAACGAGAATGTCTGGCTGGCCTCCAAGGGCGGCGGCATCGGCTCCTACTGGGGCAATCTGCGCTCCATCGGCGAGAAGGTGAAGGGTGCGGGCAAAACCTCCGGCATCATCCCCTTCATCCGCGTGATGGACTCTCTCACCCTCGCCATCTCCCAGGGCGATCTGCGCCGTGGCTCGGCCGCCGTCTATCTGCCGATCTGGCATCCCGAAATCGAGGAATTCCTGGAAATCCGCCGCCCCACCGGCGGCGACCCCAACCGCAAGGCGCTCAACCTGCATCACGGCATCTTGCTCTCCGATGCCTTCATGCGCGCCGTCGAAGCCGATGAGCAATGGTCCCTGCGTTCCCCCAAGGATGACAGCCACGTCCGCGGCGTCTCCGCCCGCGCCCTCTGGGTCCGTATCCTCACCGCCCGCATCGAAACCGGCGAGCCCTACCTGATTTTCTCCGACCACGTGAACAACGCCCGCCCGGAACAGCACAAGCTCGCCGGTCTGGAGGTCAAAACCTCCAACCTCTGCGCCGAGATCATGCTGCCCACCGGCGTCGACCAGCACGGCAAGCAACGCACCGCCGTATGCTGCCTCTCCTCGCTCAACCTGGAAACCTGGTTCGAATGGCACAAGGATGAGCGCTTCATCGAGGATGTCATGCGCTTCCTCGACAACGTGCTGGAAGACTTCATCAAAAAAGCCCCCGATTCCATGGAAAAGGCGAAATACGCCGCCTTCCGCGAGCGCTCCGTGGGCATGGGCGTCATGGGTTTTCACAGCTTCCTGCAGGACCAGAACATCCCCTGGGAAAGCGTGATGGCCAAGGTGTGGAACATAAAAATGTTCAAGCACATCCGCGGCGAGGCCGACGCCGCCTCGAAAAAACTGGCGAAAGAGCGCGGCGCCTGCCCGGATGCCGCCGAATACGGCATCGAGGAGCGCTTCTCCCACAAAATCGCCATCGCCCCCACCGCCTCCATCTCGATCATCACCGGCAACACCTCGCCCGGTATCGAGCCCATCGCGGCCAATGTGTTCCTGCAAAAAACCCTCTCGGGCAGCTTCTCCGTCCGCAACCGGCCGCTACAGAAACTCCTGGCCAAATACGGCCGCGATGATGATGCAACCTGGTCCTCCATCACCACCACCAAAGGCAGCGTGCAGCATCTCGACTTCCTCACCCAGCATGAGAAGGATGTCTATAAAACCGCCTTCGAGCTCGACCAGCGCTGGATCATCGAACACGCCGCCGACCGCACCCCCTTCATCTGCCAGAGCCAGTCGATCAACATCTTCCTCCCCGCCAACGTGAACAAGCGCGACCTCCACCAGATCCACTACATGGCATGGAAAAAAGGCGTCAAATCATTGTATTATTGCCGCTCACTCTCCATCCAGCGCGCCGACAACGTGTCCGAGAAGCGCGAGAAAGCATCCGACCTGGGCCTCCCGGCCAATGACGAAGCAACGCCCTTGCCACTGGCGGCGGCGGGCACCAACTATGAAGAGTGCCTCGCCTGCCAGTGACAAATCAAGGCCAGGGCTCTGCCCTGGACCCGCTGGGGCCTGAGGCCCCAGCCACCCCATTAATTAGGATCGGGGCACCAAATATGGCCCAGACTTTGAAGGCTTTTATCATGAGTGGACAAATTACCGCATCCGCGCCGGCTGTGGAGCAGCATTTCGACCTCCTCACGGAAAACCCGGTCTACAAGCCGTTCCGCTACCCCTGGGCCTATGATGCCTGGCTCACCCAGCAGCGCGTCCACTGGCTGCCGGAGGAAGTGCCGCTCGCCGATGACGTCAAGGACTGGCACAAAAATCTCACAAAATCAGAGCGCAACCTGCTCACCCATATCTTCCGCTTCTTCACCCAGGCGGATGTCGAGGTGAATAATTGCTACATGAAGCAGTACTCCCAGGTCTTCAAACCCACCGAAGTGCTGATGATGCTCTCCGCCTTCTCGAATATCGAAACCGTCCACATCGCCGCCTACTCGCACCTGCTCGACACCGTGGGCATGCCCGAGGTCGAGTACACAGCGTTCCTCAAGTACAAGGAAATGAAGGATAAATACGATTTCATGCATGGCTTCTCGGTCGAGAACAAGCATAATATCGCCAAAACCCTCGCCGCCTTCGGCGCCTTCACCGAGGGGCTGCAGCTCTTCGCCTCCTTCGCCATCCTGCTGAATTTCCCGCGTTTCAACAAAATGAAGGGCATGGGCCAGATCATCACCTGGTCCGTCCGCGACGAGTCCCTCCACTGCGAGTCCATCATCAAGCTCTTCCGCACCTTCGTGCAGGAAAACCAGGAAATCTGGACCGAGGATCTGCGGCGCGACATCTACCTCACCTGCGCCACCATCGTCGACCATGAGGACGCCTTCATCGACCTCGCCTTCGAGTTCGGCGCCATCGAGGGGCTGACCGGCGAGGAGGTGAAACGCTACATCCGCTACATCGCCGACCGGCGCCTAGGCCAGCTCGGCCTCAACCCGCTCTTCCACGTTGAGAAAAACCCCCTGCCCTGGCTGGATGAAATGCTGAATGCCGTGGAGCACGCCAATTTCTTCGAAAACCGCTCCACCGAATACAGCAAAGCCTCGACCACCGGCAGCTGGGAAGACGCCTTCGCCGAATTCACCCCCGGCACTGAACCAGACCCTGTGTCACTCTGAGACATGATTAATAACTGGTAATTTTTCGTATACCGCCCTCAGGTTGTGGGATCTAACATTTTCAGACCCTTATCTCAGACCATGGCTGACGTTCCTAAATCTCCCCTAATATTTCTTGACAAGCCCCTCGTTAAAAAGCTTCAACTACTGTAACACCGAGCAAAGAACCGAGGCGCGGTACCCATTTGTCTGTTTGGATTTAGTTAGATATGGCTGGCATCACAGACGCAGAGGACGACATCGACACCTCGGCACGCCCTGCCGGAGCGCCACGTTACAGCCGCCGGCTGTCGGATAAAATACTATTGGCCTTCCACCACGCCTGCGATCAGGCGGACTACGAAATCGCCGAGCAGCTGCTGCGTATCCTGGAAAACATGCTCACGCGCCGCACGGTTCCGCCCGATGTCAACCGCCGCAAGAGCATCGAGAGCCTGGTCGCCGCGCATGAACGGCTTTGGCACCTGCGCCACCCGGAACAGCAATATGGCTGACACAACGGGAAATTGTTTACACTTTCCCGCCTAACGCCAGAATTTATTACAGCGCTTTAACGTCTCAGGCCCGTATCACGCCGTGAACTTCTGGTACGTGATCTGGCCCAGAATATTAAACGCCAACCCCGCCCACTGCTCGTTTTGGTCGTACCATAATGAGAGATGCAGCTTACCGCTGACATCGAAACGCTGCGCCAGCAGCCGCCCCCCGTCAGCCGTCGGCAGATAATTCCAACCCGGTGACGATACGATGGCGGGGTAATGCCGCCCGGTTTCGACATTCAGGATCATGGCATCCAGCATCGCCTTGTTCCAGTAGGTCAGCGGCATCAGCCCCGGCTGGCCGGTATAGTCGTAATTCCCGGTTTTCGTGCTCTCTATGGCGAACCCCCCGGCAATCGGTGCCGCATGCACGCGCAGCTGCGTGCCATTATGGTCCACCTGGCTGTCCACGCCGCGGAACACCCCGCCTGCCCATTGCTCGGTGGCCATGGCCGCATAATGGAATACGGGTATCCCCAACTCGCGCACCACCAGCTCAGCATGGTTATCCACCCGGAGCTGATCGCCGCTTTGCGAGAATGTCAGATGCTGCTCCCCTACCGGCACGCCATTGCGTAAAATCCGGAAGCCGAGCGCCCCCGTCGGCGGCACCGGCAAAGCCATCGCTTGCCTTGGCTGCGCCAGAGCCGCGCCGGCTGCGCCCGCCATCGCTCCCAAAACCAGCTCACGCCGCCGCATCAGCTCTCGCCCTTTCCAATCTCTTGGCCCGCCAATCCCGCCGGGCCCGCAAGCCGCCCCTTGCCCAAAGGCGACAGGCGCCGTAGGCCTCAATATAAGCACATGCACCAGCTGATTCTACTCCGCCACGCCAAAGCCGTACCGGAAAGCCGCGGCCCCGATCATGACCGCGCCCTGACCCAGGCCGGCCAGGACGCCGCCGCCGCCATTGGCCTGGCCATGAAAAAATCCGGCCTCGCCCCGGAGGTCGTGCTGGTCTCCACCGCCGCCCGCACCCAGGCCACGCTAGCCGAGCTTGAAGCCGCCAATGTCTGGGAGGAATGGCCCAACATAGACGCTCTGCCCGCGCTCTACATGGCCACCGCCGCGCAAATCCGCGACATGCTGCGCGATCTGCCCGAAACCGTGCGCAGCGCCCTGGTCATCGGCCATAATCCCGGCCTGCACGAGCTCGCCCTCGCCCTCGCCGGCCCTGCCGCCAGAACCGAACACCGGCGGCTAGATGATGGCTTTCCGACCGCCGCGATGGCCGAATTTCTCATCACCACCCCCTGGCGGCGGCTCGGAGACGCACATGCCTCCTCGCTCCAACGTTTCCTGGTTCCCAAGGATCTCGGCTGAGCCCGGGTTTGCTGCAATGCGGCGGCGGCGCTTTACAGGAAAGTTCGGATTGAATAACGCTGTATTCATACAGCTTTGCTAGGAGGGTAACCGCCTGGCGCCTAAAATCTACAAATGCCCACACCATAAAGGGAAGGTGAATCCGCATGCCCCAATCCACCAGCAAACAAGTCGGTACGGCAACGCTGACATTCGGCGACAAATCCGCCACCCTTCCCGTCCTCGGCGGCTCGCTCGGCACTGAATGCGTCGATGTCCGTAAGCTGCAGAGCCAGCTCGGCATCTTCACCTTCGACCCCTCTTACAGCGCCACCGCATCCTGCGAGAGCGCCATCACCTATATTGACGGCGATGAAGGCATACTCCTGTACCGCGGCTACCCGATCGACCAGCTGGCGGAAAACTCCACCTTCCTGGAAGTCGCCTATCTGCTCCTGAACGGCGAACTGCCGAAGGCCGCCGAGTACAAGGAATTCACCCACCACGTCACCATGCACACCATGCTGCATGAGCAAATCCGCAGCTTCTGGTCCGGCTTCCGGCGCGATGCCCACCCGATGGCCATGCTCTGCTCCGTGGTCGGCGCCATGTCCGCCTTCTACCCGGACAGCATCGACATCCAGAACCCGCGCCAGCGCGAAATCTCCGCCTTCCGCATGATCGCGAAAATCCCCACCATCACGGCCTGGGCGCATAAATACAACGTCGGCCAGCCCTTCATCTATCCGCGTAACGACCTGTCTTACGCCGAAAACTTCCTCTACATGTTCCACGCCGTCCCGGCCGAGGATTACAAGCCCAACCCCATCCTCACCCGCGCCATGGACCGCATCTTCATCCTGCACGCCGACCACGAGCAGAACGCCTCCACCTCCACCGTCCGCCTCGCCGGCAGCACGGATGCCAACCCGTTCGCCTGTATCGCCGCCGGCATCGCCTCGCTCTGGGGCCCCGCCCACGGCGGCGCCAACGAAGCCGTGCTGAAAATGCTCGCCGAAATCGGCACCGTCGATAAAATCCCCGCCTTCATCGAACAGGTGAAAGATAAAAACAGCGGCGTCAAACTCATGGGCTTCGGCCACCGCGTCTATAAAAACTTCGACCCCCGCGCCAAAATCATGCAGAAAACCTGCCACGAAGTGCTCGCCGAACTCGGCATCACCGACGAGCCGCTGCTCGACCTCGCCATCGAGCTGGAACGCATCGCCCTGCATGATGAATATTTCATCAGCCGCAAACTCTACCCCAACGTCGATTTCTACTCAGGCATCATCCTGAAAGCGATGGGCTTCCCCACCTCCATGTTCACCCCCATCTTCGCCCTCGCCCGCACCGTCGGCTGGATCAGCCAATGGAAGGAAATGATCGAAGACCCCTCCAACCGCATCAACCGCCCCCGCCAAATCTACACCGGCGCCCCGGCCCGCGACTACGTGCCCGTTGCCGAGCGGGATTGATGGGATAAAAGGCCAGGGGCTTTGCCCCTGGACCCCACCAAGGGCCGAAAGGCCCTTGGATCCCGGAACTAAAAGGGTCTGGAAGGGGGCCTGCCACCAAGCCGTGACGCGGCTTTGGGCAGGCCCCCTTCCAGACCCTTCTTTTAGTTGTGAGGTCCAGGGGCTCGGCCCCTGGTGGGGGTCCAGGGGGCAAAGCCCCCTGGCCTTTTCTCCATGAACCCGCTCCACAACAGCCCGTGGCGCAATCTGGCGGCGGGGCTGGGCTACCTGCTGCTGGTCATTGCATTATCGACCGGCGCTTTCGTGCAAGCCGGCTGGAGCCTGGGCGATGCGTTTTATTTCGTCATAAGTACGGTATTCCTGGTGGGTTATGGCGAGGTTCATCCCATCGCCACGCCATTATTATATACCAGCACGATTGCGACCATCGTGCTCGGCTGGCTCGGCATCACCTTTGTCGCGGCGGCGCTTGTCCAATTCATAACGTTTACGCAACTTCAGCAATTACTGGGAACCAAGCGGATGAAAACGCAGATCGCGAAAATGTCCGGGCATGTCATCGTGTGTGGCTACGGGCGCATCGGCCACATGCTGGCCGATGAGCTGAAAGCCGGCGGCATCACCTTCGTCATTCTCGACCGCGAGGAGAGCAAGCTCACCGAGGCCACGGCGCATGGCCACGTAACCTGGGCGGGCGATGCCACGGATGAGGCGGTGCTGGAGGCGGTAGGCGTGCATCGGGCGAAAGCTCTGGCCTGCGTCGTGCCGAATGACGCCGTGAATGTGTTCATCACGCTCTCCGCGCGCAACCTCAACAAGGATATCGAGATCATCGCGCGCGGCGAGGCGGCGAGCACCAAGAGCAAATTACTGCGCGCCGGCGCCAGCGCGGTGGTCGAGCCCACCCATATCGGCGCCGAGCGCATCGCCCAGTTGATCCTGTTTCCCCAGAGCGCGAAGGTGACCGATTCGGGGCATATGCATGCGCTGGCGGCGGGGTTGCGTGGCCTTGGGCTGGAGCTGGAAGTCATGGCCGCCGCGGCCGACGGGGCCATGGCCGGCACCACCATAGAGGCCGTGGAGCGCGCCGCGGGCGGCACGATGTTCGTGGTGGCTCTCAACCGTAAAAATGGCGAGATACTGCGCCGGCCCAACCCGGATACGCTCATCGAATCGGGTGATGGCGTTGTCGCCATCACCCGCTCTGGTCGCAGTGCGCCCCCAAACCATTAAACCATCCTGAACTGGCCATTCACCCGCTAAATATCCCCCCTTTACATCGTAATCTAGCGAACCATATATCGCCCCGTGACGATGAAAGATCCCCCGCAGCACCCAAGGCCCGACGACGCCCTCAAAGCGATCGCCAGCCCCGTGCGCCGCAAAATCCTCGCGGCATTATCATCCCCGGAACAAAATTTCCCCGGCCAGGAGCACCCCTACGCATGGGGCGTCTGTGCCGGAAAAATCGAGGCGGGGTGTGACCTCTCACAATCCACCGTCTCAGCGCATCTCGCCCAGCTACACCAGGCCGGGCTGCTGACGGCCAAAAAATCCGGCCAATGGATATTCTATAAACGCGACGAAGCGGCGATCACCGGGCTACTCGCCTGGCTGACCCGCGAACTGCAAACCTGACCCTGAAGGACAAACCATGCCCAGCCTGTTCGACCCCCTAACCCTTGGCGACATCACCCTCCCCAACCGCATCATCATGGCCCCCCTCACCCGCTCGCGCGCCAGTGCCGGCCGCGTGCCGAATGAATTGATGGCCGAATATTACGTGCAGCGCGCAAGCGCCGGGTTGATCATCTCGGAGGCAACCTCTGTCACCCCGCAAGGTGTAGGCTATGCCGACACCCCCGGCCTGTGGTCCGCCGAGCAGGTCGAGGGCTGGAAAATCGTCACCACCGCCGTACACAAGGCCGGCGGCCGCATTTTCGCCCAGCTCTGGCATGTCGGCCGCATCTCGGCACCGCTCTTTCTCGACGGCGCCCTGCCCGTCGCCCCCAGCGCCATCCGCGCGGCCGGCCATGTCAGCCTCGTGCGGCCCGTGCAGGACTACGTCACCCCCCGCGCGCTGGAAACCGCCGAGCTGCCCGGCATCATCGAGTGCTACCGCAAGGCGGCGATGAACGCGCAGATGGCCGGGTTCGACGGCGTCGAAATCCACGGCGCCAACGGCTACCTGCTCGACCAGTTCCTGCAGGACGGCACCAACCAGCGCACCGATGAATATGGCGGCCCCATCGAAAACCGCGCCCGCCTGCTGCTGGAAGCCACCGACGCCGCCGCCTCCGTCTGGGGCCCGGAGCTGGTCGGCGTACACCTCGCCCCGCGCGGCGATTCGCATGACATGCACGATTCCAACAACCTCGCCACCTTCTCCTATGTGGCGCGTGAGTTGAGCGAACGCGGCATCGCCTTCATCTGCGTCCGCGAGCATACGGGCGAAGGCGCCATCGGCCCGCAGCTGCGTAAAATCTTCAGCGGCGCCTATATCGCCAATGAGGGCTTCACCGGCGCCAGCGCCCAGGCCGCGCTCGATGCCGGCACCGCCGATGCCGTCGCCTTCGGCAAGGACTACATCTCCAACCCGGACCTCGTGCAGCGCCTGCGCGCCGGCGCCCCGCTCAACCCCTGGGAAGCCGCCACCTTCTACGCGCCCGGCCCGCATGGCTACACCGACTACCCGGTGCTCGAAACCGTCTAGCCCCCGCCATCAAACCGGCACGCGCTTGGGCTCCTGCCCGCCCGCGTGCCGGCAATTCAGAACATCTCGACATCGCTATTGGCCTTTTTCTCACCCGCCAGGCTGCCTTCCGCGACCAGCCATTCATGGCACTGCACCTGGTTGCGTCCGCGCTTCTTGGCTATGTAGAGCGCCTCATCGGCCCGGCCGAATGCCGAGGCCCCGGTATCGTTGCAGCCAAACGTGGCGAAGCCGATGCTGATCGTAACCCGTCCGACCTGCGGAAACTGCGTCTCCTCCACCCTGGCCCGGAAATCATCCAGCACCGCGAAGGCTTCATCCGGCGCGGCCCCACCAAGCAGAATGAGAAACTCCTCGCCGCCAAAGCGGAACACGCCATCAGCCGCCTCCAGCGCCTCCTCCATGAGCCGCGCCATCAGAATAAGCACCTCATCGCCATAGGGGTGGCCAAACTCATCGTTGATACGCTTGAAAAAATCGATATCCGCCACCGCGATCACGCCGTTGACCTGCCCCGAGGCATGGCTGAACGCGGTGGAAAAACTCCGCCGGTTGAGCAATCCGGTAAGCTCGTCGCGCTCGCCATAATCGAGCAGCCCGGCATGGTTGCCGTAAACCTTGATCACATTGGCCAGCAGCGTCTCCTCCAGCCTGGTGAAAGCCTTGGCCCGGGTAATTTCGAGCAGGCCGCAAACCCGCGCCCCGTCGTGAATCGGATAGACCTGCCGCGCCATCTTGCGGCCGCCCCGCCTGCCATATACCGGGCCATAACCCGGGCATTCCGGCAGCGCCGGCGGCCGCTCGGCGCCTTCCTGTCCCGCTGCCGGCAACGTCACCTGCGGCCGCAATTTCACCTCCCCGCCCTGCCGCCCGACCTGCCATAAGGTGAGGCAGGAGGCACCGGCGAGTCGGTACACGAGTTGCGCGAACGCCAGCTCCAGGGCATGGCGGTTCCGCAGATGCGTCAGTTCGGCAATGGTTTCCAAAATGTCTGTCATGTCACTGCGCGGATCATGCACCCCAACGCTTAAAATCCGGACAACAAATCCCCGCCGCCCGCCCGCATAACAGCGCCACATGTCAGAGCCGTGGTGGGGGCCATTTCATTGTCCGGCCATGGTTGGTATAGACCGGCTCCACCGCATAACCCGAAAGTATGAGACCATGGCCCGGCGCCGCCAGTTATATGAAGGCAAAGCGAAAATCCTCTTCGAAGGGCCCGAGCCCGGCACCCTCGTCCAGTATTTCAAGGATGACGCCACCGCGTTCAACGCCCAGAAAAAAGGCACCATCACCGGCAAGGGCGTGCTGAACAACCGCATCAGCGAATTCCTGATGACCAAACTGGGCGAGATCAACATCCCCACGCACTTCATCCGTCGCCTCAACATGCGCGAGCAACTCATTAAGGAAGTTGAGATCATCCCCGTCGAAGTGGTGGTCCGCAACATCGCCGCCGGTTCCATGACCCAGCGCCTCGGCATCCCCGAAGGCACCCGCCTGCCGCGCTCCATCATCGAATTCTACTATAAAAACGACGCCCTGAACGACCCGATGGTGGCCGAGGAGCACATCACCGCCTTCGGCTGGGCCACCCCCCCGGACATGGACGACATCGTCCACCTCACCCTGCGCATCAACGATTTCCTCTCCGGCCTGTTCCTCGGCGTCGGCATCACTCTGGTCGATTTCAAGGTCGAATTCGGCCGTCTGTATGAAAACGAAGACATGCGAATCGTCCTCGCCGACGAAATCAGCCCCGATAATTGCCGCCTCTGGGACTCCAAGACCAACGAAAAAATGGACAAGGACCGCTTCCGCCGCGACCTCGGCAAAATCGAGGAAGCCTACCAGGAAGTCGCCCGCCGCCTCGGCATCCTGCCCGAGGCCGGATTGCGCGACATGAAGGGCCCGGAGATGATGCAATGAAAGCCATCGTCACCATCATGCTCAAAACCGGCGTGCTCGACCCCCAGGGCAAAGCCATCGGCCACGCCCTCAACAACCTCGGCTTCGCCCAGGTCGGCGAAGTCCGCGCCGGCAAAATCATCGAGCTGGACCTCGCCGAAACCGACCCGGCCACAGCCAAAACCGCCGCCGAGGAAATGGCCAAAAAACTCCTCGCCAACACCGTCATCGAGAGCTTCAAAGTCGACATCACGGCCTGACCCCCACGCAGCAGGGTGGGTGGAGCGCAACCCGCCCGCGCCCCATCCCTCCCGCAACCTCCCGCGCCATGCCGCACCCGGCATTGCATGCCGGCGAGTCTCCCGCCTAAGCTCCCCCCATGCGATTAAGTTGGAACGAAATCCGCGCCCGTGCCGCCGCCTTCGCCACGGACTGGCGCCACGCTAGTTACGAGCGCGGCCAGACCCAGACCTTCTACAACGAATTCTTCGAAATCTTCGGCACCCCGCGCAAGCGCGTCGCCGCCTTCGAGGAACCCGTCAAAAAACTCGGCAACAAACAGGGCTTTATTGACCTCTTCTGGAAAGGCGTGCTCCTCGTCGAGCACAAATCCTTGGGCCGCCCCCTCGCCCCCGCCAAAACCCAGGCGCTCGACTATTTCCCCGGCCTCAAAGATGCCGAACTCCCCCGCTACATCCTCCTCAGCGACTTCCAGACCTTCGAACTCTACGACCTGGAAACCGGCACCGAACTCAAATTTCCCCTGGCCGATCTGCCCCGCCACGTCGAAGCCTTCGGCTTCATCATGGGCGTGCAAAAACGCGTGTTCAAGGACCAGGACCCGGTCAACATCATCGCCTCGGAACTCATGGGCCGCCTGCATGATGCGCTGAAATCTTCAGGCTATGACGGGCATGATCTGGAGCGCCTGCTCGTCCGCCTCGTCTTCTGCCTCTTCGCCGACGATACCGGCATTTTTGACATCCGCGACATGTTCGAGGATTTTATAAAAGACCGCACGCGCGAGGATGGCTCCGATCTCGGCCTCTTTCTGTCCCGCCTGTTCGATGTCCTCAACACCGCCCCGGAAAAACGCCAGAAATCGCTGGATGAAGACCTCGCTTGTTTCCCCTACATCAATGGCGACCTCTTCGCCGAACGCCTGAATTT
>JAKBAV010000105.1 GCA_021826225.1 Pseudomonadota bacterium
CCAGATGCCAGGCGATGCCGGCGCCAAGCCATTGCCCGATGCCGATGGGGAAACTGAAGCCGAACAAGGGCGAGGCATTGTAGATCTGCCAGCCACTGCCGATCATCATGACGATGGCGAAGGCGTTCAGCCAGTGGGTGGCCCGCAGGATGGCTGGGTGAACCACCTGTTTCGATTTGTCGCGCATGCTAATCCCCCGTCTCGTTAAGGCTGTCGTTACGGCTGTTCTGCGCCGCTGGCGTGTGGTGCGGCAAGGCATCGAATTGATGCCGAGACGGCATTGGCGGTGAGGCGGTGATCCACGCCATATCGGCGTCACGGGGATCGTCCCCGCTCAATCTCACCAGGAGTTTTACCACATGTCACGTATTTTTACCGTTGCCGCCTGTGTTCTCAGCCTGTGCGGCCCGGCCGCCTTCGCGCAGTCCAGCATGGCGCCGTCCAACATGGCACCGTCCAGCATGGCGCCCGGCACGCCGGCCCATAGCAGCATGGCCTCCAACAGCATGGCGCCGGCCAAGACCGATACCGGCATGGCGCATGACACCATGGCCCCGGCCGGTACGATGGCGCCCTCCGCCATGAGCCACGCCGCGCAATAATCCGGGCGTTGCCCTAACCTTGCATTGTCATCTGGCCGTTGCGGTGCGTTAATCGCGGCAACGGCCAGGGGAGGGTGCCATCAGCAAGCTTGCCACACGTCTCGCCGACCTGCTGGCCGCCCGCCGCCAAAACCCCGAATGGGACGCGGCGTACCGGCAGATCGTAAGCACCCTCGACCGCGAGGGATTTTACGAGGGCATGGCTGGCCCCGGCGACATATTCCCGGATTTTCTGCTGCCCAGCGCCACCGGCCATCTCGTCAACCTGGCCGATGAGCTGGCGCGCGGCCCTGTGGTGCTGACGTTTTTTCGCGGCGAGTGGTGCCCGTTCTGCAAACTCACCGCCGCCGCTTTGGCCGAGGCCGCACCGCGCATCGAAGCCGCCGGGGCGCGTATTCTGGCGCTCACGCCCGAGGCCGGTGAATGGCCGCTGCGGCTGCAGCAGCGCGATGCCAATGCCTTTGAGGTGCTGGCCGATATCGATTTCGGAGTCGGGCTGGCGGCCGGGCTGGTGTTCAAAATCCCGCCGCTGTACCGCGCCCGCGTGCAAGGGCTGAACCTGCCGCTGCGCCAGGGCAATGCCGCCTGGTGCCTGCCGGTGCCAGCCGTGTATGTGCTGGACCGGAATGGGGTCATCACCTGGCGTTTCGCCGATGCGGATTTTTCCCGCCGGCCGGAGCCCGATGAAATTCTCGCCGCTCTCGAAAGGCTGCGGTGATGGAACTCACCCAGGTGCGCTATTTTCTGGCATTGTGCCGGACCAGGAATTTTACCCGCGCGGCCGAGGCGTGCAATGTCACCCAGCCGGCATTTTCGCGCGCGATACAGCGGCTTGAGGAAGAGCTTGCGGGCGCGCTGATTTTTCGCGAGCGTAGCACCACGACGCTGACCGAGCTGGGCCGGGAAATGCTGCCGCATCTCACCGCCATGGTGGAAGCGGCCGATGCCGCGCAGGCCTGCGCCAAGGCGCGGCGTTTGCCGCAGGCGGGCAATTTACGCATCGGCCTGGCACCGGGCATAACCGCCGCCCCCATCGCCGCCGCGATTGCCGAGGTGTTGCGGGTTTTTCCCGGGGCGGAACTGCATTTTTCGGAATCCTCGGCGCCGGCTTTGGCTGAGTCCATGCTTGCCGATGCGCTGGACTGTGCTCTGGTGCCTGAAGATTCGGTGCTGCCGGAGCGCCTCAATCGCTGGCCGCTCTATACGGAGAGCGCGGTTCTTGTGTGTCCTGCATCGCACCGGCTGGCGGGAAAGAACGCCTGCGCGGCGTCGGACCTCGTCAGTGAAACATTGCTGGTCGGTGATGCGTGTGGTGGTTTTGCACAAATGCTCGCAGCGCCGCCCCGTCTGCAACATTGCCGGGGCTCCGCCGCACAGATTTGCGAACTGGTCGCGGCGGGGCTGGGGCTGGCGTTGCTCTCCAATCGCATTTCCGCGCCGCCGCCGCTCACCACCCGCCCTTTTAACGAGCCGGAGCTAACCCGGACCATCGAGCTTACAACCCTCGCCGGCCGGCCGCTTGCCGCCGCCGCCGCCAGTTTCATAAAACTGTGTCGCGCGCAGGCTTTTACGTAATATTGCCTTGCTTCGTCGTCATCGACATCCGTCTGACCGCCTCTAACGCACCACCAAGCACCAGTGCGATCAGAAGCAGCAGCGACACATCCGCGCCGGGCCAGCGCATGCCGATGCCCTCGCCCAGCCAGAAAATCCCGAACGCCACGAGCAGCACGCCGGTGCCGAACTTCAGGGCGTTTTCCGGCACTTTTGCCAAAGGCCGGTGCAGCAGCAACCCGGCGAGCATGACCAGCGCCAGCGCCGCCGCCGCACCGGCGACGGCGGTAGGCAGCAAGGCGGGGGAGCCGGCGCCGATGGCGACGATGATGAACACCACCTCGATGCCTTCCAGCATTACAATGTTGAAGGCCGTGGCGATCGCCGCTTTGTCGATGCCGTGTGCCGCGCCCAGCCCGCGCAGATTCTCCGTCTCACGGGCATAATTCGCCGTCTCGTCGCGCAGCGGCAGCACGCCGGCGGCGCGGCGCACCGCTTTGGCCAGCCAGCGCCAGCCGAAGGTGAGCAGCATGAGCCCCACCAGCAGCCGCACGGCGCGCAGCGGCACCATGGTGAGGAATGGCCCCAGCACCAGCACGAGCAGCGCCAGGACCAGAAACGCGGCAAACGCGCCGGTGAGGGCAGGGCGCCAGCCACGCACCGTGCCCACCGCGAGCACCACGGTCAGCGCTTCGACGAATTCCACGGCGGAGGCGAAAAACGCCGCCAGCAGTGCGGGAAGATGCGCCAGGAACAATTATTCGGCCATCGCCGAGGCTTCGGAGCGGGTCGCCCCCACGCGTGCCGCCAGCGATGCCGCCATGAACGGGTCCAGCCCGCCATCCAGCACCGCGGCGGGGTTGCCGGTTTCATGCCCGGTACGCAAATCCTTGACGAGCTGGTACGGCGCCAGCACGTAGGAGCGGATCTGGTGGCCCCAGCCGATATCGGTTTTCGCGGCCTCGATGCTGGCGGATGCCGCCTCGCGCTTTTGCAATTCGGCCTCGTACATGCGGGCCTTCAGCATGGTCATCGCGGTGGCGCGGTTGCGGTGCTGCGAGCGGTCGGTCTGGCAGGCCACGATGATGCCGGTCGGCACATGGGTGATGCGGATCGCCGATTCGGTTTTATTCACGTGCTGGCCGCCGGCGCCGGAGGCGCGGAACGTGTCGACCTTGAGATCCGCCGGGTTGATCTCGATCTCGATGCTGTCATCGACGACCGGATAGACCCATACGCTGGCGAAGCTCGTATGCCGGCGCGCGGCACTGTCGAATGGTGAAATCCGCACCAGCCTGTGCACGCCCGATTCGGTCTTGAGCCAGCCATAGGCATTGGGCCCGGTGATCTGCAAGGAGACTGATTTTATGCCGGCGGTTTCGCCCTCGGCTTCATCGAGCACCTCGACCTTGAAGCCCTTCTGCTCCGCCCAGCGCGTATACATGCGGTATAGAATCGCCGCCCAGTCCTGCGCCTCGGTGCCGCCGGAGCCGGCATTGATTTCCATGAACGCATCGCGCCCATCGGCCTCACCGGAGAGCAGCGACTCGATTTCCTTCTGCTTGGCCCCCTGGGCCAGCCGCTCCAGGGTTTTTATCCCATCGGCGACCATGGCGGCATCGGCCTCGGCCTCGGCCATTTCGATCAGCTCGACCGTATCCTTAGCTTCGGCCTCGATCGCGCGCACGCCTTCGACCATGGAGGCGATCTGGTTGCGCTCGCGCATCAGCGCCTGCGCCGCCTCGGCATCGTTCCACAGGTTGGGGTCTTCAGAGCGGTGGTTCAGCTCTTCAAGTTTGATAACTGCGGCATCCCAGTCAAAGATGCCTCCTCAGCAAGGCGACCGATCGGCCGATTTGCTCATTTAACTGGTCTGATTCAGCGGACATGGGGGCGCATATAGGCGTTTGCCGCGCCGATTCATAGAGGGATTACGCAGCCAGGGATTACGCAGCCATTGCCGCGCTGATGCTCTGCGGCCGCTCATCGGCCAGCGCGGCTTCCGGGCCGGCCAGAATATCGAGCAGCAAAGCCAGGTCCTGGCCCTCATAACGGAAATCCCCGGTATAGATTTCCTGACCTGGCCGGAAAAGCTGGGTCTTGCGGCCATCCATCTGCAACCGCACGGCGGATTTACACACCCAGCCCGCGCCAGCGCTTTTGCGGAAATATGTGAGTAAATTCATGGATTTTCCTCTCGGACCTCCGAATCGGCCATTGTGGTGAACGAGTATATGCGGCCAGACGCCATAATCAAGCACGATCTATGAAACTCAATTAAAAGCCATTTTTGATTAATGATGGCGGGTGTTTCATCAGTACAGCCCGCCCAGCGATTTATCGATGGTGTTGGGATTCACGCCCGGCGCGCCCGGCGTTCCCGGTGCAGCGAGGGTGGTATTGGCCGGCGCGCTATCCACCCCACCCAGCAGCGAATTTTGGCCCTGAGCCCCTGGAGTCTCGTTATACTTGAAGGCCTCGCTCACCATCGTGCCATCCGGCTCGGGCACCTGCGCCAGTGTCATCCCCGGTGGTGCTGCGAAATCCATATCCGGCTGCTGCGCCAGCGCTACTTTCATGTATTCGTTCCAGATCGGCCCGCAGACATTGCCGCCGGTTTCGTTGTTGCCAAGGTTGGTGGGCGTATCGAAGCCGATCCAGCATCCTGTTACCACACCGGGGGTGAAGCCGATGAACCAGGCATCGTTGAAATCGTTGGTCGTGCCGGTCTTGCCCGCAACGGGCTGAGAAATGCCCTGCACCGCGGGCACGCCCGTGCCGCGCAGCACCACGCCCTTCATCATGGTGATGATCTGGAACACCGAATCCGGATCGGCCAGCTGGGCGCCGGAGATATCGAGCTGCGGCGGCTGGTTGGGGTCGGCATTATTCGCGCAATTATCGCAAGCCTGGCCCGGTGCCTGGTACAGCACATTGCCATCCGGCCCGGTCACGCTGTCGATCAGGCTCGGCGTCACGGCCCGCCCGTATTCGTCGAGCGTCGCATAGGCGGTGGTCATCTTCCACAGCGTGGTGTCGATGGCGCCGATGGCGGAGGGGTAATAAGGCGGCATTTTATCGACGATGCCGAAGCTCTGGAACGTATTGGCGATGTTGCCGAGCCCGATCTGGCGCGCCAGATGCAACGTGGCGAGGTTGAGCGACTGTTCCAGCGCATGGAACATCGGTACCGGCCCCTCGAAGCTGTTCTCGTAATTGCCCGGCCGGTACAGCGAGCCATCGGGCATCTGCTGCACGAAGGGGCCGTCCAGCACCGGCGCATCGGGCTGCACGCCCTGCTCCAGCGCGGTGAGATAGACCAGCGGCTTGACCGATGAGCCCGGCTGGCGCTGCGCCTGCATCGCCCGGTTGAAGGGCGAGACGTCATGGCTCCAGCCGCCTACCATAGCCAGCACGCGCCCGGTTACCGGGTCCATCGAGATCAGCGCGCCTTGAAGCCTGGGGATCTGCTCCAGTTCCAGCGCCTTGCCTTGGGCCGAGACCATGATGATATCGCCGGCTTGCAGCACGGCGGAAACCGTTTGCGGGCTCGGTCCCAGCCCGCCGCTCGCCGGCGGCCGCGCCCAGCCCATATTGGCCACGGGGAGGTCGCCCGTGACCGGATCGCCCGTGGCCGGGTCCAGCGTGCCGATCCGCGCGGTCTTGCCCTCGGCCGTGAGCACGATGCCGAGTTGCCAGTTCCGCCGCAGCCCGGCGGGATTGCTCTGCTTGGCGAGGCGCTTGGCCCAGTCAGCGGCCAGATTTGGGTCGTCCACATGCGCCACCAGCCCGTGCCAGCCGTCATATTTACGGTCATATTGCTCAAGCCCGTTGCGTACCGCGGTGGTCGCGGCCTGCTGCAGCGCCGGGTTCAGGCTGGTTTGCACCACGAGCCCGCCGGTATTCACCATCGTCTGGCCGAATTGCTGTACGAGCTGGGCGTTTACCGCATCGGCGAAATAGCCGCCATTCGGCACGGCATTGGTATTTGCCACCGCACGCGGCAGCAGCGGCTCGGCGATGGCCGCGGCCGCCTGGGCCCGGGTGATGGCGTTATCGGCCAGCATGCGCCCGATGATGAAATTGCGCCGCGCCAGGGAATCGGCCGGGTTGCGGAAGGGGTCGTAATTGGTCGGGGCCTTGGGCAGGGCCGCCAGCGTGGCGGCCTGGGCGATGTCGAGCTGGCTCAGCGGCTCGTTGAAATAGGTCTGCGCCGCGGCGGCGATGCCGAACGAGTTATGCCCGAGATCGACCTCGTTGAGATACAGCGTGAGTACCTGCTTCTTGCTCATCACCTGGCTCACCCGCATGGCCAGCAGCGCCTCCTTGATTTTGGTGGCGAAGGTGATGTGGTTGTCCAGGATCATGTTCTTGACCACCTGCTGGGTGATGGTCGAGGCCCCGATGGGGCGGCGCCCGGAGCCGAGCAGGG
>JAKBAV010000106.1 GCA_021826225.1 Pseudomonadota bacterium
GGAATCTGCCCGCAGCTTCCTGCATATCTTCACGATTTTCCTCAATTTATGGCAGGCGCATGATTTCGGCGCCAGCCTGGACCTGGTGCTGGCGCGTCAACGTGGGTGATCAGGCCACCAGCCGCCCTTCATTCAGGGCGTAAACCTGCTGCATCAGGGCCAGCGGCGCGGCGCGATGCGTGATGCAGAGCACGGTACGGCCTTCGAGCAGGGGGGCCAGGTCGCGCAGAAAATCCTGCTCGGTGGTGGCGTCCAGCCCTTCGGTCGGTTCGTCGAGGATGAGCCAGGGCGTGGGGCGCAGCACGGCCCGCGCCAGGGCGACGCGCCGCGCCTGCCCGCCGGAAAGCCGCGCCCCGGTCTCACCCACCATGGTATCGAGCCCGCGCGGCTGGGCGCGGACGAAGCCGGCCAGCTGCGCCACCTCCAGCGCCTGCCACATTTGCGCCTCGGTGGCGGCGCCATCGGCCAGGAGCAGGTTGTCGCGGATGGTGGTGTGGAACAGGTGGCTGCGTTGCGAGATGATCGTGACGTATCGCGCCATCGCCGCGCTGTCATAGGTACGCAGGTCATGCCCGCCGAAGCTTGCATGGCCTGTCTGATATTCATGGAAGCGCAGGAGCAGATTGATGAGCGTTGACTTGCCCGCCCCCGTGGGGCCGGTAATGCCGGTGCGGCCGCCCTCGGGGATGGTCAGGCTGATGCCGCGTAAAGCCTGCGCCATGCCGGGCGCGTAGCGCAGAGAAACATCATCCAGCACCAGGGCGAAATGTTCCAGCACGGGGGCGGGCGAAGCCAGCGGCGGCACGGCGGGCGGCAGATCCGCGATGGCGAAAATCCGTTGCGCTGCTTCAAGAATCTGCCCCAGATACTGAAACGCGGCGGGTAAAGGCGCCACGGCCTCGAACGCCGCGGCGGTGCCGAGTGCCAGCAATGGCAGATCGGCCGTCCCGAGATGCCCGGCGGCAACCTTGCCCCCCGCCGCCAGCGTGACCGCGAGAAGGGCAAAATTCGTCGTGAGGCCGGATGCCGCCATGCCCGCGCCCGAAATTTTCGCGAGATGCGCCTGCGCCGCGAGCAGCCGTGTATTGCCCCGCGCCGCGCGCGCCAGCAGCGCCGGCGCGGCGCCATAGGTGAGCAGCTCGCCCATGCCGAGCACGGCATCGACATATTCGCCGCGCAGCGCGGCGGTTTCCCGCACCACATCGCGCCCGGCGGCGCGCCCGGCCCGGCCCGTGAGATACGGCGTCAGCGCCCCCGTCACCACCAGCCCGGCCAGCAGAATCAGCGCCGCCTGTACCGAAAACAGCGCGAAGAACCCGGTCATGATCAGCGTCGCGATGATGGCCGAGAGCACCGGCACATAGACGCGCAGATAGAACAGATTGAGCGTGTCGATATCGGCGACGAGGCGCGAGAGCAGGTCGGATGAGCGGAAGCCCTGCAGTGCGGCGGGGGCCAGGGGCTCCAGCGTGGCGTAGAACCACACACGCAGCCGCGCGAGCAGCCGGAAGGTCGCCTCATGCGTGACCAGCCGCTCGGCATAGCGCGAGCCGACCCGCAGGGTTGCGAAAAACCGCACCCCGGCGGCGGGCGAGAAGAAATTAAACGCGTTCTGCGCCGCATAGCCCGCGAGCCCTGTTATGGCGGCGGCGGCCAGGAACCAGCCGGAGAGCGTCATCAGCCAGAAATTGGCGAGGATGGTGAGGCTGGACAAAGCGAGCCCGCCCAGCATCCAGCCGCGAAAGGGGCGGAACAGCCCGGCCAGGCGGATTAAAGCGCGCATGGCACCTCACCATAGGCTTGGGCCAGCGCACGATACGGGCCATGCCCCGCGAGCAGCGCGGCATGCGTGCCGGCCTCGGCGATGCGGCCATCCTGCAG
Organism: Pseudomonadota bacterium; assembly: GCA_021826225.1. Taxonomy (GTDB): domain Bacteria; phylum Pseudomonadota; class Alphaproteobacteria; order Acetobacterales; family Acetobacteraceae; genus Acidocella. The sequence continues at coordinate 1,882 of JAKBAV010000106.1, forward strand.
CACCAGAACCTGGTCCGCCCGGGCCGCCACGGCAAGCCGGTGGGCGATCACGATCACGGTTTTACGCCGCGCGATTTCGCTGATGGCATCCAGTATGTCAGCCTCGCTCGCGGGGTCGAGATTGGCGGTGGCCTCGTCCAGGATGAGCAGAGCCGGGTCCTTCAGATAGGCCCGGGCGAGGGCGATGCGCTGGATCTGTCCGCCCGACAGCCCGGCCCCCAGATCGCCGACCGGGGTTGCGAAACCCTGAGGCGTTGCCTCGATGAAATCCAGCGCCCGGGCAAGGCGCGCGGCCTCGCGCAATTCCGCATCGGTGGCCTCCGGGCGGCCGAGCCGGAGATTATCGGCGATGGTGCCGTGGAACAAACGCGGGTTCTGCGGCACCCAGGCGAGCATCGCCCACCAGGCTTCCGGCGCCAGGGCGGCCAGGTCATCGGTGCCGTTGATGGTGATGCGCCCGGCCTGGGGGGAGGCGAATTTCAGCAGCAGCCGGGCCAGCGTGGTTTTGCCCGCCCCACTGGCGCCGACGATCGCCGTAATCTTCCCGGCGGGAAACTCAGCGTCCAGGCCATCGAGCACCATCGCCCCGCCATAGGAAAAGCTGACCCCGGCGCAGCGCAGGCCGATCTGGCTCAGTTTCGGCAGGATTACGCTGCCCGGTGCCGGTACATCGGCATCCAGCAGGGCAAAAATCCGCCGCGCGGCGGCAATCGCAGTCATGCGCGCATGGTAATGCACCGAGAGCCCGCGCAACGGCACGAAATATTCCGGCGCCAGCAGCAGCACGAGAAATGCCGGGTAGAAGGTGATATGCCCGTGGATCAGCCGCGCCCCGAACAGCACCGCCACCAGCGCGATGGCGAGTGAGGCGAAAAACTCCAGCACCGCGCTGGTAAGGAAGGCGACGCGCAGGCCCGCCATGGTGGTGCGGCGGTAATCATCGGAAATCCGCGCGGCGATGGCGATTTCCTCGCGCGCCCGGCCGAATAGTTTCAGCGTCGTCAGCCCTTGCAGCACGTCGAGAAAATGTGTCGATAGGCGCAGCAATTTGTCCCATTGCCGCTGGTTGATGGCCTCGGCCTTATAGCCCACGAACACCATGAATACCGGCACCAGCGGCCCGGCCACCAGCAGGATCAGGCCGGAATAGACATCGAGCGGAAATACCAGCGCCAGAATGGCCAGCGGCACCGCCACACAGAGCGCCATTTGCGGCATGTAGCGCGAAAAATACGGCTCCAGCCCCTCGACGCCTTCAAGCAGCGTGGCGGCAATCCCTGCACTCGCCTCATCGGCCGCCGGCACCGGCCCGCGCGCGAACAGCCGCTCCAGCACGCGGCGGCGCAAATCGGTCTTGATCGCGGCGGCGGCCCGGAAGGCGGTGATTTCCGCGCCATAGGCCAGCCCAGCGCGGGCCAGGAACAGAGCGGCGAGGGTGTAGAACCACGGGGCGAGAGCGGCCGGCGGCAGATGGCGGAACGATATGCCGTTGATGATCTGCGCCAGGCAGACGGCCTGCGCGATCACCGCCCAGCCGGATACCAGCCCGAGCCCGATACTGGTATAAAGTGCGCCGCGGCTGCGCCGCCCTTCACGCATGAGTCTCGGATCGATACGTTCTGCTTCGGCCACGGCGCCTCCCTAGCTCTGGTGCCGCGTTACCGCAAGCTAACCGCCAGGCACCCAGACAAGGACGCGCCGGATCGTCCAATCGGCCAGCACGTAGAGGGTGATGGTCATGGCCGCCAGCAGCAGCAGGGCCGCGAACATCAGAGGTGTCTGGATGCGGGCATTGGCGTTGATCATCACATAGCCGAGCCCCGAGGAAGCGCCGACCCACTCGCCCAGCACGGCACCGATAGGCGCGATGGCGGTAGCCACCCGCAGGCCGGAGCCGAAGGCCGGCAGCGCCGCGGGCAGGCGCAGATGCAGCAGGATGCGCAGCTTCGAGCCATCCATGGTGCGCGCCAGATCAAGCCAGCCCGGCGCGGTGCGGCGCAGCCCATCGAGAAAATTAGCGGTGATGGGAAAGAAGATCACGAGCACCGCCATGGCCACTTTGGAGCCGATGCCAAAACCCAGCCACAGCACCAGCAAAGGCGCCAAAGCGAAAACCGGGATGGCCTGGCTGAGCACGAGGATAGGCCAGAGCCAGCGTTGCAAGGCCGGCGACGCGGCGATGCCCAGCGCCGCCAGCCCGCCGAGCAGCGTGCCCGCCAGCAGTCCGAGCAGGATTTCGCCCAGAGTCACCCCGGCATTGACGGCGAGATACGGCGCCTGCGCCACGAATACCCGCGCCACCGCGACCGGGCTTGGCAGCATGAAAGGCGGCACGCTGGAAAACGCCGTGATCGCCCACCACAGGACGATGAACCCCGCCAGCGTGACAAACGGCCGCATCACGCCGCTTGTCCCAGGGCCAGTTGCCGCAGCAGCTCGCCCTGCAGGTGCAGGATGCCATCCTCATCCGGCGCGCGCGGCGGCACGCCCGGCAACCGCACAGGTGCCGAAACCACCGCCGGGCTGCCCGCGAGAATGGCGAAGGAATGCCCCAGCCGGCAGGCCTCGAAAGGGTCATGCGTGATCAGCAGCACGGTGCGTCCGGCCAGCAGCTTCGCCGCGAGATCCTGCATCCGCACCCGGGTAATGGCATCGAGCGCCGAGAATGGCTCATCCATCAGCACCACCGGCCGGTCCTCGTACAGGGTACGGGCCAGGGCGACGCGCTGGCGCTCCCCGCCCGAGAGCGTGGCCGGGCGCGCCGTGGCGCGATGCGCCAGCCCGACCTGCGCCAGCAGCGCCGCCGCGCGGGGGGCATCCGGCGCCTGGCCGCGCAGCCTGGCCCCCAGCGTGACGTTCTGGGTGGCACTCGCCCACGGCACCAGCAGATCCTGCTGCGCCATATAGCTGATCCGCCCGGCAAGCGGCGCGCCATCCGTGGCGGTCACGCTGCCCGCATCGGCCGGCTCCAGCCCGGCGATGATCCGCAGCAGGCTCGTCTTGCCGGCCCCGCTCGGCCCCAGCAGCACCGAAATCTCGGCCGCCGGCAGGCTCAGCCTCAGCCCGGAAAATACCGTTTCCCCGGCATAGCGCAGGCTGAGCCCGCGCACGTCTATGCCGGGGGGCATGTTCAGAGCTGGACCGCGTAATCCGCCAGCGGCAGCGCGGTTTTTATCAGCCCCGCCTGCGCCAGGAAGTCGCGATAGGTGAGGTAGCGGGCGGTATCGAGCACCGCCGGATGCTTCGCGAAATAGGGCGGCAACGCCTGCCAGGAGGCAATGTCGAGCTTGTCGTTGAGACTGGGATTATCCTTGAGAAACGGGGTCAGCATCGCGGCCGGGTCCGCCAGCAATGCCGTCATGCCCTCCTGCAGCGCCGCCAGGAAGCGCGGCAGGGCCGGGTTTTTCAGCCCCGCCACGGCCGATAGCAGGATCAGCTCCTCCGCGGCCGGAACGCCATGCTGCTCGGGATAGAAGATCACCGGGTCGAGCCCGGCCTGGGCGAGCTGGATATCCTCATAGGTGCGGAAGGTGCCGATCACGGCATCGACCTCCTTGGATTGCAGCGAGGTGACGAGATTGAAGTTGATGTTCACCAGCGTCACGTCGCCAAGGCCAAGTCCCACGGATTTCAGCATGGTGCCGATCTGCACCGTCTCCATCCCCGCCACCGAATAGCCGATCCTGCGCCCCTTAAGGTCGGACAGGGTCTTAATGCCGCTGGCCCGCAGCGCCGTCAGCGTGTTCAGCGGCTTGTCGATCAGCGTGCCCGTCCGGCGCACCGGCAGCCCCTGATCCACCAGCAGGTAAAGCTGCGGCTGGTAGCTCAGGCACGCATCGGCCTTGCCGGCGGCGAGCAGGCGCGGCGGCAGGTCGGGGTCGGTCGGCGCGATCAGCTTCACGTCGAGCCCGGCTCTGGCGAAGGCGCCGCAATACCGGGCGGCGAAAAGCGGGGCATGGTCCGGGTTCACGAACCAGTCAAGAATGATGGTAAAGCGCGTGGCCGGGGCCGCTTGCGCCAGCGCCGGCATGGCGAGCGTGGCGGCTGTGGCGGCGGCTGTGGTGGATATGAATTGACGGCGTTGCATGGCGCGGAACTCCCTTCGCTGGCATGACCCAGACAGGTTCAGCGGGTATGATCTCAGCCCGCACCTGCGGACACCCCGGTTGCCCAGCTTGTTTCGGAATTGCCTTGCCCCGTCAAGTGCTGGCTTGACGGGGCGGAAATCGCCCTCGACGATATAAACGCAATAATGCGGGGGATATCGGGTGGCATATTGGCGCGGCAAAACGGTTCTGGTCACCGGGGCTACCGGGTTTCTCGGCGGCTGGGTCTGCCGCCAGCTCCTGGAGCAGGGCGCGGCGCTAGTGACCATCCAGCGCCGCGCCCGGGATAAATCCCAGTTCTACCATGCCGGATTTGCCGCGCGCGCCACCATTATCGAGGGTTCGCTGTCGGATAACGCTTTATTGGCCAGGCTGTTCGCGGACCGGCGTTTCGATGCCGTGTTCCATCTGGCCTCGATGGTCGACGTGAACGCGGCATTGCGCGACCCCCCGGCGGCGCTGCGTGCCAGCATCGACACCACCGCCGCGCTGCTGGAGCAGGTCCGGCTCACCCAGCCGCATGCCACCGTCATCGTGGCATCGTCCGACAAGGCCTATGGCCACCAGCCCGTCCCTTTCCGCGAATCCAGG
>JAKBAV010000021.1 GCA_021826225.1 Pseudomonadota bacterium
CCGCTCCAGATACCGGTTTGGCGGCGCCCGCCAGAAGATGAAAAATCCATCATTTTATGGGATAAGGTCAGTCTCTGGTTGTCGAGGACCGTCCTTTTTGCAAGCAACCCCGGTCATGGGGGCCTGCGATATTTTTGTCTCCGCCAAGGGCGGATATGCACAAGATTCGCAAAATCGTGCCAGCCATTCGCTTCTATCGGCCAGCCGCGCTCTGGACGGAGGGGCAAATTGGCGCAAAAGGAACGGAAATTGGCACTGCTCGCAATAAGGGGATTCCATGACCGAAGCTTCCACCCTGCCCAAGCCGAAAAAATCGGTGGCCCTCTCCGGGGTTGCCGCGGGTAATACGGCGCTCTGCACCGTCGGCCGCACCGGCAACGACCTGCATTACCGTGGCTATGACATTCTGGATTTCGCGGATTCCGCCGAGTTTGAGGAGATCGCGCATCTGCTCGTGCACGGCACGCTGCCGAACATTGCCGAGCTTGCCGCCTACAAGGCCAAGCTGAAATCCCTGCGCGGCCTGCCCGCCGCGGCCCGCGCCGTGCTGGAGCAGATCCCGGCCGGCGCCCACCCGATGGACGTGCAGCGCACCTATGTCTCCGCCCTAGGCACCATCCTGCCCGAGGCGCATGACCATAACCACCCCGCAGCGCGTGACATCGCCGACCGGTTGATCGCCTCGGTTGGTTCAGCCTTGCTGTACTGGTATCACTACTCGACCAACGGCAAGCGCATCGAGGTCGAGACCGATGACGACACCGTTGGCGGGCATTTCCTGCACCTGCTGCACGGCAAAACCCCGCCGGAAAGCTGGGTGCGCGCCATGCACACCTCCCTCATCCTCTATGCCGAGCACGAGTTCAACGCCTCGACCTTTGCGTGCAGGGTTGTCGCCGGCACCGGCTCGGATATTTATTCCGCCATTACCGCCGGCATCGGCGCGCTGCGCGGGCCCAAGCATGGCGGCGCCAATGAGGTCGCGTTCGAAATCCAGAAGCGCTACGCCGATCCGGACGAGGCCGAGGCGGATATTCTGCGCCGCATGGCCGCCAAGGAGGTCATCATCGGCTTCGGCCATCCCGTCTACACGATATCCGACCCTCGCAATGTCGTGATCAAGCGCGTGGCCAGGCGCCTCTCCGACGAGGCGAAATCCACCAAAATGTACGACATCGCCGACCGTATCGAGACGGTGATGATGGACACTAAAAAAATGTTCCCGAATCTCGACTGGTTCTCGGCCGTATCCTACCACATGATGGGCGTGCCGACCGCCATGTTCACGCCGCTGTTCGTGATCTCGCGCACCTCCGGCTGGAGCGCGCATATCATCGAGCAGCGTATCGACGGCAAGATCATCCGCCCCTCGGCCAATTACACCGGGCCGGAGGATGTCAAGTTCGTGCCGCTGGCACAACGCTGATCCTTCCCCCGCCAGGGCAACTGGCGGGGTTTTTACTTTATACCCGCGCGGCCCGCCTCGGCGCTCCGCGCGCTTTCGAGAGGGACTATCATGACCTACCTCAGCGCCTCCTTCTATGCCAAAACCCCTGCCGGCGACCGCTTCCGGGCATTGCTGGAAAAGCCCGGCATCCTGCCGATCCCCGGCGCGCATAACGGCCTGGCCGCGCAGCAGGCGGCGAAAGCCGGCTTCTCGGCCTGCTATCTCTCCGGCGGCGCGATGTCCGCCTCCATGGGCCTGCCCGATCTCGGCATCATCACGGTTGATGACGTGGCCTGGTTCATCCGCCAGGTTACCCGCGCCTCCGGCCTGCCCGTGCTGGTGGATGGCGACACCGGCTACGGCGAGGCGCTGAACGTGATGCACATGGTCCGCACCTTCGAGGATAGCGGCGCCGCGGCGCTGCACCTGGAAGACCAGATCCTGCCGAAAAAATGCGGGCATCTCAACGATAAAAAACTGGCGAGCCCGCAGGATATGGCGGCCAAGGTCGCCGCCGCCGCGCATGCCCGCCGGCATATCTACATCATCGCCCGGACCGACGCCGCGGCCTCGGAAGGCATCGAAGGTGCGGTCGCCCGCGCCAAGCTCTATATGGAAGCCGGGGCGGATGCGATCTTCCCCGAGGCGCTGATCACCGAGGGGATGTTCCGCGAATTTGCCCGCCGCATGCCCGGCGTACCGCTGCTGGCAAACATGACCGAGTTTGGCAAAACCCCATTCTATACCCAGGAGCAATTCCAGGAATGGGGCTATAAAATGGTCATCTGGCCGGTCACATCCTTGCGTGTCGCGGCGCTGGCCCAGGAAAAACTCTACACCGCAATTAAAAAAGACGGCGGAACGCATAATTGCGTCGACCAGATGCTGACCCGCAAGGACCTCTACGCCACCATAGATTATGACGGCTTTGAGGCCCTGGACAGCACGATCGTGAAAACCATCGTGCCCGAGGCGATACCGCAGTAAACAGGTGACGGAACGCCAAGGGGGGGACGCCCGCCCTTGGCGTTTCACCGTGGAGTTTGCCAGCCGCCGGGATTTGGGTAATCTTGTTGCATGGCTTCCTTGCGGTGGACGCAAGGCGGCTATCTTAACAGCGGAGACTCAAATGAAAACAATATTCCGGCCCGCTTTGGCGGCGTTATGTGTGCTTGGCGTGGCGTTTGCCCCGGTGGCGGCACAGGCTAAAAAACTGACCGAGATCACCTTCGGCGTTGACCCGACCTACCCGCCTTTCGAGAGTCTTTCGCCTTCCGGTGCGTTCCAGGGGTTCGATATCGACCTGGGCAGGGCGATCTGCGCGCAATTGGCGGTGAAGTGCAAATTCGTGAACCAGGGTTTCAGCGGCATCATCCCGGCGCTGCAGGCCCGCAAGTTCGATGCGATTCTGTCCTCGATGACGGTAACGCCGGAACGCGCCAAGGCGATCGCCTTCTCCTCCGAGATGTATAACGAGCCGACCAGCCTGGTCGAGAAGAAGGGTGCGGGCCTGGTGCCGACCGCCGCCAGCCTCAAGGGCAAGACGGTTGGTGTTGAAGCCGGCACCATCCAGGAAACCTACGCCAAAACCTACTGGGCCCCGGCCGGCGTGAAGGTGGTTTCCTATCCCGGCCAGGATCAGGTCTATGCCGATCTGCTCTCCGGCCGCCTGGATGCCTCGCTGCAGGATTCGGTGGAAGCCGATTACGGCTTCCTCAAGACGCCGAAGGGTGCCGATTACCAGTTCGGCGGCAATGTCACCTACGACCCGCAGGACGTTCTGGGCTCCTACATCGCCATCGGCGTGCGCAAGGACGAGCCGCATCTCTTGAAGAAGATCAACGAGGCGATTGCCGCGATCATCGCCAATGGCACGTATAAAAAGATCGAGTCGAAATACTTCAACTTCGACGTCTACGCCGCCACACCGGCCGCGAAGTAGGTTGGATCCGGCCCCGGCGGCTATGCCGGGGCCGATTTTCGTGAAGGACGGGCATGTTCGATCTTGGTGGTTATGGGCCGCAACTGGCATCTGGCACGCTGACGACGATTGAGCTTTCATTGCTGTCCCTGGCCGTCTCCTTTCTACTGGGCCTGATCGGCGCTTCAGCGAAGCTTTCAAAAAACCGTGCCATCAAGGGCGCTGCCACGGTCTACACTACCATCATCCGCGGCGTGCCAGACCTCGTCCTGATGCTGCTGATTTTCTATTCCCTGCAGATATGGATCAATGATTTCACCGACTGGCTGGGGAATATCACCAATAACAGCTATAGCTGGCAGCTCGACCCTTTCACCAGCGGCGTCATCACGCTCGGCTTCATCTACGGTGCCTATTTCACTGAAACCTTTCGCGGCGCGTTTCTGGCGGTGCCCAAGGGGCAGCTGGAAGCCGCGCGGGCCTTCGGGATGCGCCCGTTCCTGGTCTTCCGCCGCGTCCTGTTTCCGCAGATGATGCGCTACGCGCTGCCGGGCCTCGCCAATAACTGGCAGGTGATCCTGAAGGCGACGGCGCTGGTCTCGATCATCGGGCTCTCGGATGTGGTGAAGGCGGCGCAATCCGCCGGCGAGGCAACCTTCCGGACCTTCTATTTCATCTCATTGGCCGGGGCCGTGTATCTGGTGCTCACCATGCTCTCCAACGGCGCGCTGCTGCTGCTCGAGCGTAAATACGCCATCGGCGTGCGGCGGGCGGTGCTATGATCCAGATCATCCAGCAATACGGCCTCGCCTATCTGGGGTGGGACGGTTACAACATCTCCGGCCTCGCGATGACCCTGTGGCTGCTGGTCGTCTCCTGCGGCGTGGGGTTCTGCATCGCCCTGCCGCTGGCCATCGCGCGCAATGCAAGGAGCCCGTTCGTCTGGGTTCCGGTCTGGCTGTACACCTTCATCTTTCGCGGCACGCCGCTCTATGTGCAGTTGCTGCTGATCTATTCCGGCGTCTACGGGCTCGATTTCATCCATAATACCGCGCCATTCAACGAATTCTTCCGCCAGGCGATCAACTGCACGCTGCTCTCCTTCGCGCTCAACACAGGCGCCTACACCACGGAGATTTTCGCCGGCGCCATCCGCGAAACCTCGCATGGCGAGGTCGATGCCGCGCGCGCCTTCGGCATGTCCCGCGTTACCTTGTACCGCCGTATCGTCATTCCCTCGGCGCTGCGCCGGGCGCTGCCAGTGTATAGCAACGAGGTGATCCTCATGCTCCACGCCACCACGCTGGCCTTCACCGCCACCGTGCCGGATATTCTGAAAGTGGCCAATGATGCCTATTCCGCGACCTATGATCCATTTGACAGTTTCATCCTGGCGGCTGTCATCTATCTCTGCGTATCCTTCGCGCTCATCTTCGCGTTCCGCCGGGCGGAGCGGCATTTTCTGGCATTTCTGCAGCCATAGATAGCAAAGCTTCTCCGGCACGCAATGTGGCCTTTGTATTTCCCCGCGCAGGCGTTAGGGTGAGCCTGCGGTTGAAACAACGCACCGCGTGGGGTGATGCAGAACCAAAACAATGACATGACCGCGAGCGGTCAGGCACAGGCGGCCCTGGCCGCGCGTGAGGCGCATTTGAAATCCATTCTGGATACGGTTCCGGATGCGATGGTGGTGATCGATGCGCGAGGTGCCATCGAATCCTTCAGCTTGGCGGCCGAGCGGCTGTTCGGTTATGCCGCGGCGGAGGTTGCCGGGCGTAATGTCAGCATGCTTATGCCCTCCCCCTACCGCGAACAGCATGATGCCTATCTCGCGCGTTATCTGGCCACTGGCGAGAAGCGCATCATCGGCTCGTCCCGCGTTGTCATCGGCCAGCGCCGGGATGGCTCGACCTTCCCCATGGAACTGTATATCGGCGAGACCTCAACACCCGGCCGCCGCGCCTTCACCGGCTTCGTGCGCGACCTCACCAAGCGCCAGGAGACGCAGCAGCGCCTGCATGAGCTGCAGGTCGAACTGGCGCATATGTCGCGCTTCACCGCGATGGGTGAAATGGCCTCGACCCTGGCGCATGAGCTGAACCAGCCGCTCACCGCCGTGGCAACCTATCTCAATGGCTGCCGCCGCCTGCTGGAGCGCGCCGGCCAGGGCGATAAGCCGGCTGACATGGCGATGCTGCGCGACGGCATGGAGCGCGCCACCGAGCAGGCGTTGCGCGCCGGGCAGATCATCCGCCGCCTGCGCGAATTCGTGTCCCGCGGCGAGACGGAGCGGCGCCTGGAAAGCCTGCCCAAGCTGGTCGAGGAGGCGAGCGCCCTGGCGCTGATCGGCGTGCGCGAGAGCGGCGTGCGCGTGTCCTTCGCGTTTGACCGGGATTGTCCCGTGGTGCTCGCCGACAAGGTGCAGGTTCAGCAGGTGCTCCTCAACCTCATCCGCAACGCCATGGAAGCGATGGCGGCAACCACGCGGCGCGAATTGCTGATCGCGACGGCGCTGGTGCCAGAGGGAATGGTGCGGGTGAGCGTGACCGATACCGGCAGCGGCATAGCGCCGGACATACTGGCGCAGCTTTTCCGGCCGTTCGTAACCTCCAAGCCGCAGGGCATGGGGGTTGGGCTCTCGGTTTCGCGCACCATCATCGAAGCGCATGGCGGCCGCCTCTGGGCCGAGCCCAATCCGGAAGGCGGCACGATTTTCAGTTTCACGTTGCGCGCGGCAGATGAAAGGATGGCGGAGGACAAAGCGGTGGAGGAGAAGAATGTCTGATCCGGTCGTGCATGTCATCGACGATGACGAGGCGGTGCGGCAATCCCTCGCTTTCCTGCTGGCATCATCGGGCTTCGCCGTGCGCATCTATGAGTCCGCGCAGGCTTTTCTCGATGCGGCGGCGGTCTCGCAACTCGGCTGCGTGCTCACCGATATCAGGATGCCGGGAATGTCCGGGCTCGATCTGCAGCGTGAGCTGGTGGCGCGGCGCATCGCCCTGCCGCTGATCGTGATGACCGGGCATGGCGATGTGGCGCTGGCGGTGGAGGCGATGAAGGCCGGGGCGGTCGATTTCATCGAGAAGCCGTTTTCCGAGGAGGTCATCCTCAAGGCCATCCGCACGGGGCTGGACCGTTTCGAACGGGACATGGTGCAGCACGGCGCGGCCAGCGCGGTCGAGGCCCGGCTGAAAACCCTCACGCCGCGCGAGCGCGAGGTGCTGGAGGGGCTGATCGAAGGCCTGCCGAACAAGACCATCGCCTACGACCTCGCCATAAGCGCCAGGACGGTCGAGGTTCATCGCGCGAATCTGATGACGAAAATGGCAGCCTCCAGCCTGCCGGAACTGGTTCGCATGGTGCTGCTGAGCCGCGCGCCGAGCCATTGACGGCTTTGCCCGTATCGTGAGCGGAGCGGTATAATCTCCGCCAAACTTCGCCCGGCGCATTTGCGCCAGATCACCAGGCGCATTTGCGCCAGATCAAATGGCCGTCCGCTGACCTCTGGTACGGTTACCGCTGATATTTTCAGCGTGAGGCCGATTTGTATTTACCCGAGGCGGATTGGGGCATGCCGGAGACGAGACCGCTGGTCATGGTTGTGCACGATGACGAAGCCATCCGCGATGCGCTGGATTTCGCGCTGGGGCTGGAAGGCGCGGATGTCTGCCGGCACGAGGCTGGGGGCGCGCTGCTGGCAGACCCGGCATTGCCGCAAGCCGCGTGCCTGGTGCTGCGGCATCATCTTCCGGGCATGGACGGGCTGGAAATTCTGGCGCGGGTGCGGGCGCGCGGGCTGACCATGCCGGCGGTCCTGCTCACCAGCCATGCCACGCCGGATGTGCAGGCGCGGGCGCGGGCGGCCGGGGTATGGCTGCTGCTGGAAAAGCCGATCATGGATGATGCGCTGGTGAGTGCCATCGCCAAGCTGCTACGGGAAACTACTTAAGGTTAAAACCGAATAGTGCGGCCCCGCCAGGGCGGCTAGGTCATCACCATCATTCATGATGGGAATACCGAAAAATGTTCGCTTCACTGGCTCAAAACCTTGCCGCGCCGCATCCCAATGCCATTTTTGCCGCGGCTTTTGTAAATACCGCCGATCTGCCACGCCGCGTTGCCCCGCCCGCCATGCATTTCGCCCAGGATAGCAGCATCTATGAAGAGGGCGATACCGCCACCTGCTTCTACAGGGTCGTCAGTGGCGTGGTCCGCACCTGCCGCTTCACCGCCGATGGCCGCCGCCATATCGATGCATTTTATGCCGCCGGCGATGTGTTCGGCTTCGAGATCGGCACCGAACATGGCTTCTCGGCCGAGGCGGTAACCAGCTGCGCCCTGGTGGCCATCCGGCGCCGGGGCGCGGAGGAGGGTGCGGCGCGCGACGAAGGCAGCGCGATGCAGCTTTTCGGCTATGCGATGCGTCAGCTTGAGCGCGCGCGGGCCCATTCGCAACTGCTCGGGCGCTGCAGCGCGGCACAGAAAATGGCTGCCTTCCTGCTCGAATGTGAGGCTGGTGGCGCCGGATCCACGATCGAACTGCCCATGACGCGCCAGGATATCGCGGATTATCTCGGCCTGACGATTGAAACCGTGTCGCGTAGCCTGGCGCAGCTGGAGAAGAGCGGCGTGATCACCCTGCGGACCGCGCGGCTGATCCTGGTGCGGAATCGCGGCGCATTGCAGGATATGAGCGCCTGAAACGGCGGGTCCGGGGTTTTTATCCTGCAATGTTATAGTATATCATCCTCCCGGCGGTGGAGGGTGAGAGATGCGGCGAACGATTCTGGGGATGCTCGCGGCCGGTTTGGCCATGGCGCTGGGCGTTATGCCGGCACGGGCGCAGCCGGTGCTGCATGCCGTGGGGCTGGAGCGCCAGTACGCGGATGTGATGCGCCAGATCGGCGGCCCCTATGTGCGGGTTATCGCCATCGAGACCAATCCGGACACGGATCCACATGAATTCGAACTGAGCCCGGCCATCGCCCAGGCGTTTTCCGGCGCGGATGTGATCGTGGCCAACGGGCTGGGCTATGATGCCTGGGCGGACAGGTTCCTGGCGGGGAGCCATGCCACCGTCATCTCGGCGCAGGCGGTGCTGAAACTGCCCGATTCCACCAAAAATCCGCATCTCTGGTACGATCCGGCGACGATGCCGGCGGTGGCGCGCGCCGTGGCGGCGGCTTTCGCGGCGCGCGACCCTGCCCATGCGGCGGTTTATCACGCCAATGAGCGGGCATTCGAAGCCTCGCTGGTGCCCTGGGCCCAGGCTTTGGCGGCAGTGAAGACGCGCTATGCCGGCACGAAGGTTGCCGTGACCGAGCCGGTGGCGAATGGCCTGCTGCGCGCGGCGGGGCTGAGCATCGTCACCCCGTTCAGCCTGCAGGCGGCGATCATGAACGGCACCGATCCGGCGCCGCAGGATGTAACCGCGCAACAGGCGCTGCTGGCGCCAGGCGAGGCCCGGATTCTCGTGTATAATGAGCAGGTCACCGATGCGCTGACACAATCATTCCTCGCTCTGGCCAGGACCGACGGTGTGCCGGTGCTCGGCGTGTATGAGCTGATGCCCGCGACCGCCACATCCTACCAGGGCTGGATGCAGAGCGAGACGGCGGCACTGGCGCGGGCGCTCGCGGCGGGCGGACATTGAGCGGCGCTGCCCTGGAAGTGGCCGGGCTGCATGTGTCCCTGAACGGGCGGGAGGTGCTGCGCGATGTCTCTTTCACGTTGGCGCCGGGCACGTTCTGTGGGCTGATCGGGGCCAATGGTTCCGGTAAAACGACGCTGCTGCGCACGATACTGGGCTTCCAGCCCGCCGCCGCCGGCACTATCATGCGCCAGGGCGCCCTCGGCTACGTGCCGCAAAAACTGCAGATCGCCCCTGACATGCCGGTGCGCGCGCGTGATCTCGTGGGGCTTGGCCTGCCCGGCCCGCGTTTCGGCTTTCCCTGGCCCTCGGCCGGACGGCGCCGCGCGGTCACGGACGTGCTCGCCGCCATCGATGCCCTGGGTTTCGCGGAACAGCGCCTGGGCGAGCTGTCCGGCGGGCAGTTGCAGCGCGTGCTGATCGGTCATGCCTTGATCAGTAATCCTGAAATTCTCATCCTGGACGAGCCGCTGGCCAATCTTGACCTGCGCGCGGCGGCGGAAATCGTGGCGCTGCTGCGCGGCGTGGCGGCGCGCGGGGTGACGGTGCTGATCGCGGCGCATGACATGAACCCGCTGCTCGGCGCCATGGACAGTGTTGTCTACCTGGCCAATGGCCGGGCCGCCACCGGGCGCACCGATGAGGTGGTGCGCACGGAAGTGCTCTCGGCGCTCTATGGCTATCATATCGATGTCATCCGCGTGCATGGGCGTATTCTGGTGGTGGCGGGCGGTGCCGGCGCGCATGACCATGAGCATGTGGCGGCTATTCCATGATGCTCGGCGGCATCCTGGCTAGCGCGCCGGTGCGGGAGGCGCTGCTCATCGGCGGCGCGGCTGCGGTCATGTCAGGTGTCATCGGCGTGTTCACCGTGCTGCGCGGCCAGGCCTTTGCCGGCCATGCACTGGCCGATGTGAGCAGTGCCGGCGGGGCGCTGGCGCTTTTGCTGGGGATCAGCCCGATGCTGGGGTTTTTCGGCCTGGGCCTGCTCGGCGCCTGCGGGCTGGGGGCGCAGAAGCGCGGCGATGCGGACCTCGCCTCCGGCATATTGCTCGGTGCCGGGCTGGGGCTCACGGCTCTGCTGCTGCATTTCGCGGCATCGTTGCGTAATGTGAGCGGCGCCGCGGTCAGCGTGATGTTCGGCTCGCTCTTCTCCGCACCGCCCGGGGAGGGCAGCATGGTCCTGGCTGGCGCGGTGGCGGGTATGCTGGTTCTGGCCGTCATCTCCCGGCCGCTGCTGCTCGCCTCGCTCGATGCCGAGCTGGCGGCATTGCGGGGCCTGCCGGTACGGCTGCTGGCCGCCATGTTTCTGGTGCTGCTGGCCCTGGCTGTCACGCTCTCGGCCATCAGCGTGGGCGCGATCCTCTCAACCGCTCTGCTCATCGGCCCACCCGCCACCGCGCTGCGGCTCACACGGCGGCCCTGGACGGCGATGGCCCTGGCCGCTGGCATCGGCCTTGCCTGCTGCTGGGGCGGGGTGGTGCTGGCCTATGCGAGCTATGACTGGACGCCCGGCCGTGTCTGGCCGGTCAGCTTTTTCATCGTGGCGCTGGTGTTCAGCGCCTATGCCGCCGCCTCCTGGCGGCGCGCCTAGCAATGTTCGCGCCCTATCTGCTGGATGGCTGGCTCGCCGCCACGCTGGTGGCGCTGGCCGCCGGCTGTGCCGGGTTTTTTGTCGTGGCCAGGCGCGAGACCTTTGCCGCCCATGCTTTGCCCATGGCGGCTTTTCCTGGCGCCGCCGCCGCTTCCCTGTTGGGTGTGGCGCAGGTCTACGGGCTCATCGTGGCGGCGGGTTTTGGCACAATGCTGCTGCTCTGGCTCAAGCGCCGGCAGCGTAACGATACCGCGACGGCGCTGGCCCTGGTCAGCCTGCTCGGCCTGGGCGCCTTGTTCCTCAGTCTTTCGGGGCGCTATGCCGCCGCCGTCTATGCGCTGCTGTTCGGCCAGGTATTTGGGCTCGGGCCAGGCGATGTGCTCCCTGCCATGGTACTGGCCGTGCTGGTGCCGCTGGTGCTGCTCGGCGCGTTCCGCCCGCTGCTGCTGAGCGCGCTCTCGCCGGAACTCGCCAGCCGGGGCGGCATGCATGGCACGGTGAGCAACGCGGTGTTTCTTCTGGTATTGGCCCTGACCTCGGCCTTCGCCCTGCCGGTTACCGGCGCCCTGCTGGTGTTCAGTCTTATGACCGGCCCGGCGGCCGCCGCCTGCCTGCTGGCCCGCGCGCCCGGCACCGCCATGGCGCTTTCCGTGGGGCTGGCCCTGGCGCTGATCTGGGCGGCACTCGCTCTATCCTACCTCACCGGCTGGCCGGCGGGGTTTTTCACGGGCGTTCTGGCGGCGGTGCTGTATCTGCTCGCCCGCATGTGGCGCAGAGCCCGTCAAGCTCGATAATCGCCCGGCGCGGGCTGAAGCCCCGCGCCGCCGCCGCCCGGGCGAGGGCCGCCGATACGCCGTGATCCTCCATTTCCACCACAGCGCCGCATTGCTGGCAGATGAGAAACTGTGCGTCCTGATGGTCATGGCCCGTCTCGGCGCAGGAGACAAAGGCGTTGAGCCGCTCGATGCGGTGGATCAGCCTGTTGGCGGAGAGAAAATCAAGCGCCCGGTAGATGGTCGGCGGCACCGCGGATTTACGCATGGCCTTGAGCTGGTCGAGCAGCTGATAAGCCGTGAGCGGCGCGTTCGCGCACAGGATGAGCCCCAGCACCTCGCGGCGCAGGGCGGTGAGCCGGGCGCCATTCCGGGCACATAAAGCTTCCGCCGCGGTAAGCTGGGCTGCGATATCGGGTCCGGGCATGGCGCTGGTATATGCGATAAACTGTAAAGCGTGGAACCCTTGACGGGGCAGGCGGCAGGGCTACCTTTTGCTGCATGGCGGAATCCGGGGCACGCAGCGAAGATCAGGCCCTGTCCCGCGAGGACAGTCTGCGGGCCCGCGACCGGGAAAGGGTGCGGCGGTCTCGCGCCGAGGGCCGCGCGCTGCGCCTGCTCTGGCTGCTTGCCGGGCCCGGCGTACTGGTCATGCTGGGCGAGAATGACGGGCCCTCGATGGTATCCTACGCAACAACCGGCGTGGTCTACGGCATCGGGTTCTTCATCCCCTTCATTCTGCTTACATTTGTCATGGCCTATGTGGTGCAGGAGATGACGGTGCGGCTCGCGGTGGCGACGCATCGCGGCCATGCCGAGCTTATATTCCAGCGTTTCGGGCCATTCTGGGGCTATTTCGCGATGGCCGATCTGGTCTTTGGCAACCTGCTCACTTTGGTCACGGAATTCATCGCCATCCAGGCGGGCGGGTTGTATTTCGGGCTGAGCCCGGCGGTTTCCGTGCTGTGCGGCGTGCTGGTGGTGTTCGCCTCGCTCGCCTTGCGCCGCTATGCCACCTGGGAGCGTGCGCTGCTGCTGCTGGCATTGGGCAATCTGCTGTTCATCCCGGCAGCATTCCTGGCGCATCCGCATCCCGGCGCGGTGCTGCGCGCGCTGGCTTTCTGGTCGCCGCTGCCGGGCGGCTTCGACACCAAATTCCTGCTCCTGATGCTGGCCGATATCGGCGCCACGGTGACCCCCTGGATGATCTTCTTCCAGCAGAGCGCGGTGGTGGATAAAGGTCTGACGCGAGTCGATGTGCCGCAGGGCCGGCTGGATACCGCCATCGGCGCGCTGCTCGCGGCCGCGGCGGCCATTGCCACGCTGCTGGCCGCCGCGCCGCTGCACGCCGCGCATGCCGTGGCGCAAACCCTCGCGACCGGGGCGGATTTCGCCACCGCGCTCAAACCCTATATCGGCCATGGCGGCGCCACTTTATTCGCGCTGGGCATGACCGAGGCCGGGATGGTCGCGGCGATGACCATTTCCACCAGCTCCTCCTACGCCCTGGCGGAAACCCTCTCGGTCGGCCGCTCGCTCAACCTGGATTTCCGCGCCGGGCGCTGGTTCTACGGCGCCGCCATCGGCTCCACGCTGCTGGCCGCCGGCATCGTGCTGATCCCCGGCGCGCCGCTGCTGGCGATGACGCTGGCGGTCAATGTCATCGCCACGCTGCTTATGGCCCCGGCTTTGCTGTTCCTGTTGCTGCTGGTGAATGACCGCGAGATCATGGGCGGATTAGCCAACGGGAAGCTCGCCAACCTGGCCGGTGGGGCGATCGTCATCGGCATCGCCCTGGCCGGCGCGGTGTACGGCTTCATGACGGTATTCCATCCATGAGGCCGGATGGGCCGCCCCCGGGCCTGGAGGCGCTGGAGCCCGGCCAGCTCACCGCGCGGCGTATTGCGCCTTATCCCCGCCGCCGGCTTGGGCCGGGCGTGCGGGTGCTGCTCTGGGTGCTTCGGATCTACGTGCTCATCGCCGTGCCGCTGGTATTTTACGCCTTCATCCGCGCGGCTGCCCGGTAACGGCCGGCAGCCGCTTGCCTGGCTGCCGCCACGGGCAATATTATCCACACTGGTCATCTGATCCGATCACGCTAAATAACCGATAAATAAGGAGAAAGCGAATTATGGCGCATATCATCGGCAGCAGCGACCGCCCGGATCTGCCCCTGGCGGTTGTCGTCGGCGCGGGCGGGTTGGGTATGGCGGTGGCACGCCGTCTGGGGCTCGGTTACCGCGTCATGCTGGCTGACCGCGATGCCGAGCACCTTGCCGCGCGGGTCGAGGCATTGCGCCATGAGGGCCATGACGCTGTCGGTATTCCGTGTGATGTAACGGAGCTGGCGGCCGTGTCCGCTCTGACGGCGCACGCGGCCGCGGCTGGTCCGGTGCGGGCGCTGGCACATATTGTCGGTCTCTCGCCGTCGATGGCCGGCTTCAAGCCTATCATGGAGGTCAATCTCGTCGGTGCGGCGCGGATTGCCGAGGCGTTCCGCCCTGTCATGCCGCTGGGCGGCGCGGCCTTGTTCATCTCGTCCTCCGCGGCGCATATGAGCCCGGTACCCGACCAGCTCTGGCCGTTGCTCGAAAATCCGCTGTCAGCAGGGTTTGCTGACCGCATGGCGACGGTGTTGGGCGAGGGCGCGACGCCGAAGGTAGCCTATGCGCTCTCAAAGGCCGGGCTCAACCGCCTCTGCCAGCGTGCGGCGGCAGCCTGGGGCGCGCGGGGCTTGCGGATACTCTCCCTGTCGCCAGGGCTGATCGCGACGCCCATGGGCGCCCAGGAATTTGAACGGAGTCCCGCCAAGCACAGGCTGCTGGCGGCCGTGCCGCTGGCGCGCGAGGGCACCATGCTGGAAATAGCCAACCTCGCAGCCTTTCTGATCTCGGACCAGGCCTCGTTTATTTCCGGTACGGATATACTGGCCGATGGTGGCATGGTCGCCGCCCTGCGCCATGTGCCGGGCGGCTGACGTGGCTCTAGAGTGCGATGACGTAAGATTGACCCGTCTTCGGGTTAATCTTACGTCTGAATCGCCCTCTACAACATAGAATTAGAGCGGGATTCACTTGAGTCGATCAAATGTCATCCCGCTCTAAGGCGCGCGTACCGTGCAGGCGCCGTCGATGATGAGAATGTCGCCGCTGTGGAATTTTGAGGCATCTGAAGCGAGGTAGGCGGCGGGACCCTCGATATCGTCGATCAGGCCCACCCGGCCCATCGGCGTCTGGCTCGCGAAGTGCTTGATGATGCCCTCCATCATGGCTTCTGGCGCCCCCTCCATCATGCCGCTCATGATGAAGCCGGGCGCGATCATATTGGCGCGCACGCCGATCGGGCCAAGCTCCGCCGCCAGGCTCTTGATGATGGCGGCAAGCGCGCCCTTCGCGGCGGCATAATGCTCCATGCCGGGGAGACCGTGGAATATCGAGAGGCTGCCGCAGGCCACGAGCGAGCCACCCGGATCGCCCGCCTTGGCGCGTTCGGTCATGTGCCGGGCGGCGGCGCGCAGCGTGTAGAAGGCGCCGTGCTGGTTGACGTTGATGAGGTCGTGATAGGTCTTGCTGCTCATCTCGGCGATGGATTTGGCATTGGACGAGAAGCCGGCATTGGCGAACACGCAATCCACCCGGCCCATCCTGGCCACAGCATCGGCGAAACCGGCATCGACCTCATCCTCATTGGCGACATCGACCTCCAGCGCAGAGGCGCGCGGCGCGCCCAGTTCCAGCAAATGCGCGACCGCCTTAGCATTGCGGTCAGCACGGCGGCCCCACAGCACCACATCCGCGCCCTGTTTGGCGCAGCCTTGCAGGAAGCCCAGCCCGATGCCGCTATTGGCGCCGGTCGCGAGCACGACCTTGCCGGTCAGATCGAATAATCCACGGGTCATTTTATATTCCTCCGGTTTTTGTTGTTTTTATCCAGCACCGGCGCCAGGGCGCCATGGTGCGTACTCTAAGCCGTGCCCCAGTACCATGCGTCATTCATGACGCATGGTACTGCGCGCGGGTTGGTGGGCGGCGCGCGCTAAATATGACTCTAGTGGGACACGGCATTTTCAATGACGTGTCCCACTAGGTATCGAGATTCGCCACTTTCAGCGCGTTGGTGACGATGAAGTCCCGCCTTGGCTCCACGACATCGCCCATCAGGGTCGAGAAAATCTGGTCGGTATCCTCGGCATCGGCGATTTTAACCTGGAGCAGGCGGCGCGCCTCGGGATTCAGCGTCGTGGCCCAGAGTTCCTCGGGGTTCATCTCGCCCAACCCTTTGAAGCGCGAGATGGTGAGGCCGCGCCGGCCATGGGCGAGCAGCGCCTCCCACATAGCGGCGGGGCCGTGCAGCGGCTTGGTGGTGGTGCCGATGGCGAGCGTCGCCTCGGCGCCGAACAGCTCGCCCAGGCGTTGCGTGCGCTCCGCCAGATACCGCGCCTCGGCGGTGCGCAGGGTGGCGGCATCGAGATGGTAACGCTCCGCCACGCCGCGCACGGTGCGGCCCAATGTAATTCCGGCGGCATCCGAGGTAACGACCCAGCCGCGTTCGCTGGGCGGCGCCAAAGCGTTGAGCCGCAGCACCAGCGCCGCATCCCGGGCGCTATCCCCCAGGGCCGAGGTGGCGAACAGCCCGGCAATGGCGATCTGTTCCAGATAGGCCATGGGCAGCAGGTTGGAGAGCGCTTGCAGCCGGTGCACGGTCTGGCCGATCCACATGGTCTCGGCGCTCAATTCGGCACCTTCCAGCACCAGCCCACCGCTGATGAGCCTGGCCTCGCCCATGGCGCGCTCCAGCAGATACGCCTCGAGCGCGTCGTCATCCTTGAGGTAGCGCTGGTCGTTGCCGCGCTTGGCGCGGTAGAGCGGCGGCTGCGCGATATAGAGGTAGCCCTGCTCGATGAGCTTGGGCATCTGCCGATAGAAAAACGTGAGCAGCAGCGTGCGGATATGCGAACCATCGACATCGGCGTCGGTCATGATGACGATGCGGTGGTAGCGCAGTTTACCGGCATCGAAGCCGCCCTGCTCGGGCTCGCCACGGCCGATGCCAGCCCCCAGCGCGGTGATCAGCGTACCGATTTCGGCCGAGCCCAGCATCTTGTCGAAGCGCGCGCGCTCGACATTGAGGATCTTGCCCTTCAACGGCAGAATCGCCTGGAATTTGCGGTCGCGGCCCTGTTTGGCGGAGCCGCCGGCGCTGTCACCCTCGACCAAAAATAATTCGGATTTCGCCGGATCGCGCTCCTGGCAATCCGCCAGCTTGCCCGGCAGCGAGGAAATATCCAAAACCCCCTTGCGCCGCGTCAGCTCACGGGCTTTGCGCGCCGCCTCGCGCGCACTTGCCGCATCCATCACCTTCTGGACGATGTTCTTGGCTTCCTTGGGGTGCGTCTCGAACCAATGGCTCAGCGCATCGGCCACCGCCGCCTGCACCACCGGCTGCACCTCGGAGGAGATCAGCTTGTCCTTGGTCTGCGAAGAGAATTTCGGGTCCGGCACCTTCACCGACAGCACGGCGGTCATGCCCTCGCGCATGTCCTCGCCGTTCAGCTCCATGGTCTCTTTCTTGCTCATCCCGGCGGCGTATTTGCTCACCACGCGGGTGAGTGCGGCGCGGAACCCGGCGAGATGCGTGCCGCCATCACGCTGGGTGATGTTGTTGGTGAAGCACAGCATGGTCTCGTGGTAGGAATCATTCCATGTCACGGCGAACTCGACGCGGATGCCGTGTTCCTTGGCTTCCCCGATCGAGGTGATGGGCGTTGCCAGTACCGGGGTCTTGGCGCGGTCGAGCCAGGTGCAGAATTCTTTCACGCCGCCCTCGTAATGGAACAGCGCCTCCTGGAACGGCTCATGCCGCTCATCGCGCAATGCAATCGCCAGGCCGGAATTGAGAAATGCCAGCTCGCGCAGGCGGCGCTCGAAAATCCCGTATTCAAACTCGGTATGGGTAAACGTACCGGCCGAGGGCTTGAAGGTCACCTCCGTGCCGTTTTTATGGTCGGACTGGCCCACGAGCTTCAGCGGTGCCACCGTCTCGCCATGCTCGAAGCGGATGAAATGTTCCTCGCCATTGCGCCAGATACGCACTTCCATCCATTCCGATAGCGCATTCACCACGGCGGCGCCCACGCCATGCAGCCCGCCCGAAACCTTGTAGCTGTTCTGGTTGAACTTGCCGCCGGCATGGAGCTTGGTCAGCACCACCTCGGCCGCCGATATCCCCTCCTCGGGGTGAATATCCGTGGGAATGCCGCGGCCATTATCGCGCACGGTCATCGAGCCGTCGCCATTGAGGACCGCCTCGACGCGGTCGGCAAACCCGGCCTGCGCCTCGTCCACCGCATTGTCGATAATCTCGAAGCCCATATGGTGCAGGCCCGAACCGTCATCCGTGTCGCCGATATACATGCCGGGGCGCTTACGCACGGCATCCAGCCCCTTCAGCACACTGATCGAAGCGGCATCATAGGCTTCTTCATAAGGAACGGGCAAAGCGGGCGGCGTCTCGTCGGACATCAGCGGATAAGGCTCCAGAATCGAATACGGGAGCCCGTTCATACCCCGAATGGCCCCAAACACCTAGAGTGCCGCCTTGCAGCTCGAATCACCGGGCGCCGGAGCCGGCGGCCTTAAACCGCCGGTGTCACGGCGCCGAGGGCCTGGGCCAGGGTGGCGATGCCGTTGCGGAAGGGACCGCGCAATGTGGCGGCCTGGGCGCCAAGCTGGGTGGTGCGCGGGACGATGCGGGGCAGGTCGGGGATAACAGCGTCAAAGCGCAGGCCCATGGTCTGTTCCATATAGCTCTGGGCGAGGCCGCCGGGGGCACCGGCCTTGTTGAGCACGAGCATCACGCGG
Source organism: Pseudomonadota bacterium (assembly GCA_021826225.1). Lineage (GTDB taxonomy): Bacteria > Pseudomonadota > Alphaproteobacteria > Acetobacterales > Acetobacteraceae > Acidocella. Next base: position 18,249 of record JAKBAV010000021.1, read on the forward strand.
GTGCTCTGGCTGGAGCCGCCGGGCAGGGTCATCAGCCGGGTGAGATTGCGGATCGAGATCATGCTGGGGTCCATGACAATGATGCGTTGCTGCACATTGAACAGCAACGCGCGGCCGAAGGGTTCCAGCCGGGCACCGGCATCGGCGATAACATAATTATAGCGGCTGCGCAGGTTTTGCAGGAAGCTGGCGGCGCTGTCGGGCGAGAAGCTGAGGGGTTTGTCGAGCGCCTCCAGCGCGGCCAGTACGTGCAGCCGGTCTCCGCCCGCGCGCATCGAGCGTTCGATGAGCAGCTGGTCCACCCGTTCCGGCGTTTCCAGGGCTACGGCGAGCCCGTTGCTGGCCGCCACGTCGAGGTTAAGGGCGATGGTGCCGGTGCTCAGCTCGCCATCCATCAGCACGGTATGGCGGTGCAGCTCCTGCGACAGGTACCAGGCCAGATTGGCGGCAATGGTGCTGGTGCCCACGCCACCGCGCGCGCCCGCCACGGCCAGAGCCCGGCCGGTGCGCAGGTTCACGCCATTATCGACGATATTGGCGATGACAGGGAGGAAATGCTGCTCGATGGCGCCTTTGGTGAGCGGCTTGGGCAGATAGTCCTTGATACCCAGGCCCTTGGTGACGGTACGGTAGAAATTGAGGCTCTGGTTTTCCCCCAGCGTCAGCACCACGGTGCCGGCTTCGACCACATCGGCCAGCTCCATGATGGCGTTCAGCGGCTGGTCCTCGCCGGAGAGGTCCACCAGCACGATTTCCGGCGTGGTCATGGCGGCCAGGATGCTGAGGGCGCTGCGGAAATCGAGCACATGTACCTGGTTGGTGTTGGGCAGGTAGCCGGCCAGCGCGTCATGCAGCAGGTTGGCGCTCGCCTCGTCCCGCGCGAAGCCGATGAACTTGTCGCGCTTGATGCCCGGGCGCGGCGCTGCGGCCGGCCGGGCGAAGTTATGGCCAGGCGCCATCGCCGCCGGATTTTCATGGGCTTCGAACGCGGCTTCCAACAAAGGCGGGGCAAGCATGGGCGCAGGAGGGGCGAGATCGGTGGTGCTATCCGGCATTGGGCGAACCTTTTCAGGGAAATCGACGCAGGGACTGTTTCCAGGCCTGCCCATTCCACCAAAAAAAGATTGCCGGGCCGTTAGCGACTCCGGCGCGCGCGCATTATTTTCGCCCCCCGCCCGGGGCCGGCCGCTTTCCATGGCCCCCGTCCTGGCCTATCAGCGCGCCTCACTTTGATTCTTTAAGGTATAAGATGGTTCGGCAGAAAAAAGGCCGCAAACTCGACGGCTGGATAATCCTGGACAAGCCCCAGGGCATTACCAGCACACAGGCGGTAAATAAGATAAAGCGCGCGCTGGACGCGCAGAAGGCCGGCCATGGCGGCACGCTGGACCCGCTGGCGACGGGAATATTGCCCATTGCCCTGGGGGCGGCGACCAAAACCGTGCCCTATGTGATGGACAGCACGAAAATCTACCATTTCACCATCCGGTTCGGCGAGGCGCGGGATACCGATGATGCCGAGGGCGCGGTGATCGCGACCTCCGAGGCACGGCCCACGGATGAGCAGATCCGTGCCGCCTTGCCCGCCTTCATCGGCAACATCATGCAGGTCCCCCCGGCTTTCTCGGCCATCAAGGTCGAGGGCGAGCGCGCTTACGACCTCGCTCGCGCCGGCGCCCCGCCCGAACTCCCCGCCCGCCCGGCCCAGGTTGACCGCTTCGAGCTGCTCAGCCGCCCGGATGCCGACCATGCGGCCTTCGAGGTGCAGTCCGGCAAGGGCGTGTACATGCGGGCCCTGGCGCGTGACCTCGCCCGGGCCTGCGGCACGGTGGGGCATATCATGAACCTGCGCCGCCTGCGCGTGGGGCCGTTCCTGGAGAGCATGGCGGTTCCCCTGGACAAATTCCTGTCCCCGGAGCATACCCCCGCCACTCTCGCTGAATTCGTGCGACCGCTCTCGACCGCGCTGGACGACATCCCGGCCCTGGCCCTGAACGCCGCCGAATTTCTGCTCCTCTCACAAGGCCAGGCCATCAGCCTGGTCACGCTGATGGGGCGGATCCCTGAAGGTGCCAACCCCGATGAAGGGCTGGTGCGCATCGTGGCAACGGGGGGCGTGAAGGCCTTGGCCCGACTCTCTGATGGGTGGCTGAAGCCGGAGCGTTTGTTTTAACTTTTTGCTCCGAAGGGATATCCCGATGTCGATTACACCAGAGCGCACGACCGAGCTCGTCGCCGAATACGCCACCGCCCCGAATGATACGGGCAGCCCGGAAGTTCAGGTCGCCCTGCTCTCCGAGCGTATTTCCAACCTCACCGAACACCTGAAAATCCACGCCAAGGATTTTCACTCCCGCCGTGGCCTGCTGGTCCTCGTCGGCCAGCGCCGCTCGCTGCTGGACTACCTGAAGCGCAAGAGCGTGACCCGGTACCAGACGCTGATCGGCCGCCTGAACCTGCGCCGCTGAATCTGCGCCGCTGAACAAAACCGGGGCCGCAAGGCCCCGTTTTTTATGGCACGCGCCTAATTGTCATCGGCTCTAAACCGCGAAGACCTTCTTCGCGAAATTATGGTGCCCTTCGATATACCGCACCGTACCCGACTTGCTGCGCATCACGATACTATGCGTCACCGCGCCATGCCCCACGCGCCTCACCCCGTTCAGCATGGGCCCGCTGGTCACCCCGGTGGCGGAGAACATCACATTGCCCTTGGCCATTTCCTCGATGGTGTAGATGCGGCTGGGATCGGTGATGCCCATGGTCAGTGCGCGGGCGATTTGTGTATCATCCTCGAACAGGAGCTGCCCCTGCATCTGCCCGCCGATGCAGCGCAGGGCCGCCGCCGCCAGCACGCCTTCCGGGGCGCCGCCGGAGCCTAAGTACATATCCACCCCGGTATTGGGCTGGCTCGCCGCGATCACGCCCGCCACATCGCCATCGCCGATCAGCATGATGCGCGCCCCGGCTTCGCGGATTTTGGCGATGGTCTCGGCATGGCGCTCGCGGTCGAGCATGCAGATCATCAGCTCCTCGATCTCCACGCCCTTCGCCAAAGCCAGGTTTTTCAGGTTCTGCGCCACGGAATGGTTCAGCGAGACCACGCCTTCGGGCAGCCCGCCGCCGACCGCGATCTTCTCCATGTAAATATCCGGCGCATGCAGGAAGTTGCCGCGCTCGGCCAGGGCCACGGTGGCAATCGAGTTCGCGCCGCCCTTGGCGGTGATGGAGGTGCCTTCCAGCGGGTCCACGGCGATATCCATGGCCGGGCCGCCGCAGCCGACCTTCTCGCCGATATAGAGCATCGGCGCCTCGTCCATCTCGCCCTCGCCAATCACCACGGTGCCGTCGATGGCGACCGTATCGAAGGCGGTGCGCATGGCTTCCACGGCGGCGCCATCGGCTTCATTCTTCTTGCCGCGGCCGATCCAGCGCGCGGCGGCGATGGCGGCGGCTTCAGTCACCCGCACCAGTTCGAGGGCGAGATTACGGTCGGAGACTTCACCGAGGCGGAGCGGCTGGGACATTTGAGGGAATTCCTGAATGGCTGGGGGTTAGGCTTCGATACGGATGACGGCCGGAGCCTCGAGCACGGCGGGCAGTTGCTCGATGCCCGCCAGAGCAAAACGAACCGCCGCCTCGCTGGTTTCATGGGTGACGAGCACGATGGGAACAGATTCGCCTGGTTTGCGGCCGTGCTGCAGCATGGATTCGAGCGAGATCCCGTGGTCGCGCAGTATGGCGGTAACGTCGGCCAGCACGCCGGGCTGGTCGACCACCATGAGGCGGATGAAATAGGCGCCCTGATGCGCCGCCATCGGCGTGATTCTGGCCGCCGCCATCGTCGCGGCACTCTGCCCCCATACCGGAATGCGCACACCACGCGCGATGTCGATGAGGTCCGCCACCACGGCTGAGGCGGTCGGGCCCTCGCCGGCACCACGGCCGCGCAAAAATACCGGCCCGGCGAAATCGCCTTCGAGCTGCACCGCGTTGAACACGCCATCCACAGTGGCGAGCGGCCTGCCCAGCGGCACCATGGCGGGGTGAACGCGCAGCGAGATGCCGGCCGCGCCGCGCTCTGCAATGCCGAGCAGCTTGATGCGGTAGCCGAGCTCCTCGGCGAAGGCGATGTCGAGATCGGAGATGCGGCGAATGCCCTCGATATGCAGGTCCGCGAAATTGATTTTTGCACCGAAGGCGAGGCCCGCCAATATGGCGAGCTTATGCGCGGCGTCGATGCCATCGACATCGAAGCTCGGATCGGCCTCGGCATAGCCGAGCTTCTGGGCATCGGTCAGCACGTCGGCGAAATCGCGGCCCTCCTCGCGCATGGTGGTGAGGATATAGTTGCAGGTGCCGTTCAATATGCCGGATACGCGGCTCACCTGGTTGCCCGCCAGCCCCTCGCGCAGCACTTTTATCACGGGAATCCCACCCGCAACCGCCGCCTCATAGGCGATGACCTGCGCGGCGGCCTCGGCGGCGGCGGCCAGGGCGGCGCCATGCATGGCGAGCAGCGCCTTGTTGGCGGTAACCAGCGGCTTGCCGGCGGCGATCGTCGCCTCGGCCAAAGCTTTCGCCGGGCCGTCCGCACCGCCGATCAGCTCGACCACGACATCTACATTCGCGCTACTGGCCAGCGCCACCGGGTCGTCATGCCATTCCAGCCCCGCCACCGAGAAGCCGCGATCGCGCCGGCTCCGGGCGGAAATGGCGGTCACCTCGATGGGCCGGCCGGCCCGCGCGGCGATAAGCCCCGCCTGGGCCGCCAGTAGTTTAACAACCCCGCCCCCCACCGTCCCCAGCCCGGCAATGCCGACGCGCAGCGGACTCATTTCGGCGCGTCCGCCAGCTCGGCCGGGGCGGCGTTATCGGTTGCCAGAAAATGCCGGATATTGCGGATGGCCTGGCGCAGCCGGTGCGGATTCTCGACCAGCGCGATGCGGACATGCCCATCGCCATACTCGCCAAAGCCGATCCCCGGCGCCACCGCGACCTTGGCCTTGGCCATCAGCAGCTTGGAGAATTCCACGCTGCCCATGGCCGCGTAGCGCGGCGGTATGGGCGCCCAGGCGAACATGGAACCGTTCGGGCTGGGCACGTCCCACCCGGCCTGATGCAGGCCCTTGATGAGGATATCGCGGCGCTCGCGGTACAATTCGCGCATGTCTTCCACACAATCCTGCGGCCCGTTGAGCGCCGCCGTCGCCGCCACCTGGATGGGCGTGAAAGCGCCGTAATCGAGATACGATTTCATCCGCGTGAGCGCCTTGATGAGGCGCGGATTGCCGACCCCGAACCCCATGCGCCAGCCGGGCATGGAATAGGTTTTCGACATCGAGGTGAATTCGATGGTGATGTCTTTCGCACCCGGCACCTGCAACACGGAAGGCGGCGGATTGCCGTCGAAATAAATCTCTGAATAGGCGAGGTCCGAGATGATGAAGATCTCGTTCTTTTTGGCGAGTGCTACGAGGTCCTTATAAAAATCCAGATCCGCCATGTAGGCGGTCGGGTTGGACGGAAAATTCACGATCACGGCGGTTGGCTTGGGCACTGAATGGCGCACCGCCTGGTCGATGGCGCGCAGCATGTCCTCGCCCGGATGCGCCGGGATGGAGCGCACCGAGGCGCCGGCGATGATGAAGCCGAACTGATGGATCGGGTAGGACGGGTTGGGCACCAGGATCGTGTCGCCCGGGCTGGTGATGGCGGCGGCGAGATTGGCCAGCCCCTCCTTGGAGCCGAGTGTCGCGATCACCTCGGTTTCGGGGTTCAGCTTCACCCCGAATCGGCGCTCGTAATAGGCCGCCTGGGCGCGGCGCAGCCCGGGAATGCCCTGGCTCGTGGAATAGCGGTGGCTGCGCGGATCCTGCACCGTTTCCACCAGCTTGGCCACGATATGCGCCGGTGTCGGGCTGTCCGGATTGCCCATGCCGAGATCGATGATATCCACATCGGCCGCGCGGGCCTTGGCTTTGGCGGCGTTCACCTCGGCAAAGACATAAGGCGGCAGGCGGCGGATACGATGGAACTCTTCGGAGGACATTTTGCTACTCAAGGCTCAGGTTGGAGATGACGCGCTTAATATACCACTGGCTCAATAAACCAACTGCACGAAGCCGCCGGAACCGCTGGCCGATGCGGTGAGGCGGATGGCCGCGGGTGGCACGCCAGCGGCGGTGAGCGCATCGGCGAGGCGCCGGGCGCGGGCAAGGCCGAGGGGCAACTGGCCGCCGCCAAAGCCACACGCAACCACGCTGGCCGCGCCGCGCGCCGCCGCCACGGCGCGGATTTTCGCCATCTCGGCATCAGGCAGCAGCGCCGAACCAGGGGCGAAACCTATGGCAACAGGCGGGGCGACAGGTGGGGTAACAGGCGGGGCTGGCGGTGGCGCGGGTGCCGCCATGGCGGCGGGCCGCGTCGGGATATCGAGCCCCGGCACATCGGGCAGCGGCGGCGGCGCGGCGGGAAGCGATAACCCGGCCAGCGCGCCGGGCGAGGGCGCGGATACGCCGCCATGCGCCTGCGCCGTTATGGCGGCCTGTGCGCCGGGTGCCGCCAGGGGCGGGGCGGCGGGCACATCAGCGAGATTAGGGTAAGGCTGGTTGAGCCCCGGCGGGGGTTGCCCGCCCTGCGAAATGGCGCCACCCTCCGCCGCGTGATAAAGCCCGATGCCAGAGGAACAGCCGGCAAGCGCAAGTGCCCCCGATAAAGAAAATGCAGTCCAGAAATGCCGCCCGCCCATCAACCCGATCTCCTGCCCCGTCTGGTCCGGCCGCACCGGGCGGGCGCCAGGTCCCGCCCGGCTCGGCCGGCGCAGAAATGTTTTGCCCCAGAACCGCCGCCACGGAAAGGATGAGCCCGATATGAGCCAAGAGCCTGTGCCCGAACCGGATATCAGACTGCCGGATGCCGAGGCTCTGGGCCGTTCGATGGCCGATATCGCGGGGCGCAGCCAGCGCCTGGTGGCGGACTGGCTGAAGCGCCAGGCAGCCGAGGGCGTGACGCTGGACCCGCTCAATGTCGGCAGCGCCTTCATGGAGATGACATCTAAGCTCCTCGCCAACCCCGGCTCCCTGATGCAGGCGCAGATGGGGCTGTGGCGCGATTACATGACGCTGTGGCAGAATACCGCCCGGCGGATATGGTCCGGCGCCGAGCCGGAGCCCGTTATTTCCGGCGACCCGCGCGACAAGCGCTTCGCCGACCCGGCCTGGAAACAGAACGAGATTTTCGACTTCATCAAGCAATCCTACCTGCTCTCGGCACGCTATATCAACGATGTGGTGACCAAGGTGGACGGGTTGGAGCCCAAAACCGCGCAGAAGGTCGATTTCTACGCCCGCCAGTTCATCAACGCGCTGTCGCCGAGTAATTTCGCCCTCACCAACCCCGAGGTGCTGCGCCAGACGCGCGAGACCGGCGGCGAGAATCTGGTGCGCGGCCTCAACAACCTGCTCAACGACCTGGAGCAGGGACGCGGCAATCTACGCATCAAGATGACCGATACCGCTTCCTTCAAGGTCGGCGAGAATATCGCCGCGACGGAAGGCAAGGTGATCTACCAGAACGCGCTGATGCAGCTCATCCAGTACAGCCCCGCCACGGAGCAGGTCTATGCCCGGCCGGTGCTCATCCTGCCGCCCTGGATCAATAAATTCTACATTCTCGACCTGCGGCCGAAAAACTCGCTGGTGCGCTATCTCGTCGCCCAGGGCCATACCGTGTTCATGGTGAGCTGGGTCAACCCTGACGAATCCCTCGCCGCGAAAGATTTCGACGACTACATGGTGGAGGGCGTGTTCGACGCGCTGCGCATGATCGAGAAGGTGACGAAGCAGACGCGGATCAACGCCATCGGCTACTGCCTCGGTGGCACGCTGCTGGCCGCGACGCTGGGCTACATGGCCGCCACGGGGGATGAGCGCATCGCCTCCGCCACTTTTTTCGTCACCCTCACCGATTTCACCGATGCCGGCGAGATCGGCGTGTTCATCGATGAGGAGCAGCTCGCCGCGCTTGAAGGCAAGATGCAGAAGCGCGGCTATCTCGAAGGTGCAGAGATGGCGACGACCTTCAACATGCTGCGCGCCAACGACCTGATCTGGAGTTTCGTCGTCAATAACTACCTGCTCGGCAAGGAGCCGTTCCCGTTCGACCTGCTCTACTGGAACTCGGATGCGACGCGCATGCCGCCCGCCATGCACTCCTTCTACCTACGCAACATGTACCAGAAGAACCTGCTCGCCCAGCCCGGCGGCATCACCATGAAGGGCGTGCCCATCGATCTCGGCGCGGTGACGATCCCGCTCTATTTTCTGTCCTGCCGCGAGGATCATATCGCGCCCTGGACCAGCACTTATAAAGGCGCGCGGAATTTCAGCGCCGCGCCCGTGCGTTTCGTGCTCACGGCCTCGGGGCATATCGCCGGGGTCATCAACCCGCCCGATGGCGGCAAGTACAATCATTTCATCAATGACGGCCTGCCGGACAAACCCGAGGACTGGCTGGCCGGCGCCACCGAGATCGCCGGCTCCTGGTGGCCGGACTGGCAGCACTGGGTGGCCGGCTTCGATGATGCGCGGGTGCCGGCGCGGATTCCCGGCAAGGCGCGCGGCGTCAAGGTGATCGAGGATGCGCCGGGGAGCTATGTGACCGTCAAGGCCTGACGCCGCAGATATCCAGCAGCAGCGCTTCCAGAGCGCGGGACTGCGTCGCGGCGCAGAAATTCCGCCGCACATGCGCCTGTGCCGCCGCGCCCATTTGCGCGGCCTGGCCGGGGCTGCTCAGCAGCGCGCCCAAGGCCGTCGCCAGCGCGCGGGGCTGGCGCGCCGGGACGATCAACCCGGTCTCGCCATCGCATACGAGCCCCTCGGTCCGCGCCTCATCCGAGGCCACCACCGGCACACCCAGCCCCATGGCCTCGACAGCCACGCTCGGCAGCCCTTCCGATTCCCCGCCGGGCAGGATGATGCTGGGCACGCACAGCACCCGTGCCCCCGCCATAGCGGCGCGCAAATCCGCCTGGCCAAGCCAGCCCGGCATGGTCAGCCCGGCAATCCCGGCGGCGGCGCGCGCGATGGCGGGGCGCAGCGGGCCATCGCCGATCAGAGTGCAGGGTGCTGAAAACCCCTCGGCGCGCAGGATGCGGATGGCGTCGAGCAGAATGGGTATCCCCTTCATCTCGGCAAACCGTCCGGCGAACACGATGCCCTCGCCGGGATATTCGCGCGGGGCAGGGGAGATCACATCCGTGCCGATCGGCAGCGCATGGGTCTTTGCCGCGGGAAAGCCGCGCGCCAGCAGGCGCTGCCGGGCGTTTTCCGAAATGCAGATGAAAGCGGCCCCCCGCGCCTGCAGCCGTGCCAGCCGCAGGCGGAACAGCGACGGCACGGGCCAGGTTCGGTAATGTGACTGCTTATCCACCTCGCTGCCATGGAAGGTGACGATGAGCGGCACCCCCAGAGCCTCGGCCAACGGCAGCGCCAGCGCCCCGCCCCGCCCGAACTGCGCGTGGATGCAAAGCGGCTTCAGGGCCTGAAACGCTGCCAGATCAGGCACCCGCCCGGCGAGCTTGAACGCCAGCCCGCCCAACCCGCCCAGTTGCGGGCCCAGCGTGAACCCCTCCGGCAGCGGGCCAGGCTCCAGCCGCCGCCCGCTCCATAACGGCGCCAGACGGGTGAACCCGGCATATTGCCGGCGCAGAAACGCGACCTCCGATTTGGCGAACAGCCTGTCCCGGTAGACGATGATATGGCGCATCCCGCCCCCATAGCGCCGCGCCGCGTTTTCGCCCAGCGCCGGGCGCAGGCTTGTGCAGGTTTGCGGATCATTGTACCGCCCGTGCCGCCGGAGACTTGCGGAAAGGGGTACGATGCAGAGCGAGAAACTGCGGAAGCTGGCGCTGCTCTGTGTCATGCTGGTGCCATTGGGGCTGCTGCATGCCTGGGTGCTGGCGGAAATCTGCATCGGTATCGTCGATGTGCTGTTTCTGGCGCAGGCCGGCGCCCGGCGGGATTTTGCCTGGGCCCGTCAACCCTGGTTCATCCTCGCATCGCTATGGTGGGTCTGGCTGGTAGTCTGCTCCACCCCTCTGCCTTTGCCGGATTTCGCGGCGGATGGCTGGCCGGGCTTCATCCAGGCATTCCTGATCATCCGCCTCATCCTGTTCGCCGCCGCGTTGCAAAGCTGGCTGCTCACCACGCCCGGCGCCCGCCGCGCGGCCTGGTCCGTCCTGGCTTTATCCGCCGCCTGGATCGCTGTGGAAAGCTGGCAGCAATACCTCACCGGCCATAACATATTCGGCTGGCCGCGCTGGGGCGATGGCTCGCTCACCGGCCCGTTCCAGAAGCCCCGCGCCGGCGATATCTACGCGCATCTGATGTTCATCGCGGTGTTGCCCCCCGCCATGGCGCTGCTCGCCCGGCCGGGCTGGCCGCCACGTCTGGCCGGCATGGCCCTGGCCGTGCTCGCCACCATCACCGCCGTGCTCATCGGCCAGCGCATGGGGGTCGCCTTTGCCGGGCTCGGCCTCGCCGTGGCTGCGGTGTTTCTGCCCCGGCTGCGCCTGCCCTTGGGTGTGGCCCTTGCCCTTGCCATCGCCGTGCTCATCGCCACCCCGCTCATCTCACCCGCCACGCACGGCAAGCTGGTCGGTGAGACACAGCGCAATTTCCATCATTTCAGCCAAAGCCCCTATGGCGAGATTTTTACCCGGGCCACGGTCATGGGCCTGCAATCGCCGCTGCATGGCTGGGGTTATCGCGGCTACCGCGCCGCCTGCATGCAGCCCCGCTTCAACCAGGGCCTGCCCGCGCTGGGCATCCCGCCGACGCAGACCGCTCTCTCCGCCTGCAACCTCCACCCGCAGAATTTCTACATCCAGGCCTTCAGCGATGCCGGCTTCCCCGGCCTCGCGCTGTTCGTGGCGCTGATGCTGTACTGGACATGGCTCGCCGCGCGCGGCCTGTGGCGCAACCCGGACCCGGTGCGGGTGGGGCTGCTGATCGGGATTATAAACTATACATGGCCCATAGCCTCTACCGATGAATTCCCGGCGCTCTATATGTTGGGCTGGTTCTTTTTCTTCATCGGGCTCAGCCTCGCCTGTGCTGGCGTAGCCCCCAATCCCCCCTTCGTGGAAGCCAAAAATGTCTGACCTGATCCCCGTCACCGTCCTCACCGGCTATCTCGGCGCCGGCAAGACCACGCTGCTCAACCATATTCTCACCGGCACGCACGGCAAAAAATACGCCGTGGTGATCAATGAATTCGGCGAACTCGGCGTCGATAACGACCTCGTGGTGGATTCCGATGAGGAAGTCTTCGAGATGAATAACGGCTGCATCTGCTGCACCGTGCGCGGCGACCTCATCCGCATCATCAACGGGCTCATGAAACGCCCCGGCAGATTTGACGGCATCATCGTGGAAACCACCGGCCTCGCCAACCCCGCTCCGGTGGCGCAGACATTTTTCGTCGACGAGGACGTGAAGGCGCGGACCCGGCTGGATGCCATCGTGACGGTGGTGGATGCCAAGCACCTGCCCGCCCGTCTGGCCGATGCCCCCGAAGCCGCCGACCAGCTCGCTTTCGCCGATGTCGTGGTACTGAACAAGCTCGACCTCGTGACCCCGGAGGAGCTTGCCGCCGTTGAAGCGTCAATCCGCGCCATCAACCCTTACGCCGTCATCCACCACGCCACGCGCGGCGATGTGCCGCCGGACGAGCTGCTCGGCCTGAATGCCTTCGACCTCAACCGCGTGCTCGAACACGTGCCTGACTTTCTCGATGAGGACAGCCACACCCATAACGAGCACCTCACCAGCATCAGCATCAGCACGGACAAACCCCTGGCCGCCGAAAAATTCCAGGCCTGGATCGGCCATATTCTGCAAACGCAGGGCCAGAACATCCTGCGCACCAAGGGCATTCTCAGCTACCAGAACGAGCCCCGCAAATTCGCCTTTCAGGCCGTCCACATGATCGCCGATGGCGATTTTCTGGCACCCTGGAAAGCCGGAGAGCCGCGGACCAGCCGCATCGTGTTCATCGGGCGCGATTTGAACCGGCCGCAATTGCGCCGCGGCTTCGAGAGCTGCGCGGCTTAAGCAGGCAGTATCCGCCGGAGCCCGGCGGGGGCGAGGGCCATCACACCCTGGCGCGCCTTGTGCCAGAAGGCTGAGAGCAGCAGCAGCGCCGTCCCCGCGACCAGCGCGGTTACCGCCAGCCCATGGCCAAGCACGCCGGTGGCTTTCAGCACGGCGGAGAGCGCTGAGAACAGGTAGAACAGCCCGGAGACCAGCAAGGCCCGGCGGTCCACCAGCAGCGCCACCAACCCCAGCCCGAGATAGATGGCGATGGCCGCAACCGCGCTACCCGCGCCGGCATTACCATGCAGCAGGCCGAGCAGATGGAAGAGCGGATGCACGATCAGCGGCGCGGCCAGCAGATGCAGCCAGAAGGCGACATCGGTACGGCGGGTGAGACGGGCGCGATCCGCCATGTCCCAGCGCAGGCCGAGCGCGAATACGGCGAGACCGCAGGCCAGCAGCAATTCCGGCGCGGCCGGGCGTAAGGCGGGGATGAGCCCGAGCAGCATGGCGAGGCCGAAGAAGACCACCCAGCCCGCCCCGGCGGCGATGGTGATGGGCACATGGAAGCGCCGCCAATGCGCCCAGGCGGCGGCGGCGATCAGCACCGGCCCCAGCAGCAGCGCGGCACTGCCCGGCAGCGTGGCGGCATGGCCGAAAATGAGGGCGAATGCCGTGGCGATATTGAAGCCGATGATCCAGACCAGGGTGACGGCCACGCCTGTTACATAGGTGAGCAGCAGCAGAATGCTCGGCAGCGCCATATGGCGCTTGCGCGTGAAATATTCCGCCAGCCCCCAGCTCGCGGCGGCCACGCACAGGCC
>JAKBAV010000107.1:0-4794 GCA_021826225.1 Pseudomonadota bacterium
TCTTGAAGAGCTGGCGCTGGCGCGGGTCGGTGTATTCGCGGTTGCAAAGCTCCGTAAGCGGCATGCCGATGACGGTGATGTCGCTGCGGAATTTGTCATGCGGGATGGCGCGGGTGGAATCGTAGAATAGATAGCCACCGGGAACGATGGAGGCGATGTCCTGGTCCCATGTCTGCGGATTCATGGCGACCATGAGGTCGGTGCCTTCGCGGGCGCCAAGATAGCCCGCTTCCGAGACGCGCATCTCATACCAGGTGGGCAGGCCCTGGATGTTGCTGGGGAAGATGTTGCGCGGGGCGACGGGCACGCCCATGCGGATGATGGATTTGGCGAAGAGCTGGTTGGCGCTGGCCGAGCCGGAGCCGTTGACGTTGGCGAATTTGACGACGAAGTCGTTGACGGCGGCGACGGCCACCACTTCGCTTTTTACGATTTGCAGCATGTGGACCCCGCTTTGGCGGTGTTGAAGAGGAAGCGTTGCATGTCCCACGCTCCGGTGGGGCAGCGCTCGGCACAAAGGCCGCAATGCAGGCAGACGTCTTCGTCCTTCACCATGATGCGGCCGGTTTTGAGGGCGCCGGAAACGTAGAGATCCTGGCTGAAATTTTGCGCCGGGGCGTTGAGGCGCGTGCGCAACTCGCCCTCCTCGCCATCATCGGTGAAGGTGATGCAGTCCACGGGGCAGATATCGTTGCAGGCATCGCATTCGATGCAGAGCTTATCGGTGAAAACCGTCTGCACGTCGCAGTTCAGGCAGCGCTCGGCCTCGGCCAGAGCGAGGGCGGGGTCGAAGCCGAGTTCGACTTCGGCCTTGATGTTGTTGAGTACGACGGCCTTGTCGGCGTGCGGGACGGCGGTGCGGCGGTCATCGGAGATTTCGTTGCCGTAGCTCCACTCGTGCAGGCCCATTTTCTGGCTGGCGAGGGTGACATGCGGCGGCGGCCGGTCGGTTATGAGGTCTTTGTTCTGACAGAGCAGGTCGATGGAGATGGCGGCTTCGTGGCCATGGGCGACGGCCCAGATGATGTTCTTGGGACCGAAGGCGGAATCGCCACCGAAGAAGATTTTCGGGTGGGTGGAGCGGAAGCTGGTCTCATCGACCACCGGCATGCCCCATTTGTCGAATTCGAGGCCGATATCGCGCTCGATCCAGGGGAAAGTGTTTTCCTGACCGACCGCGACCAGAACGTCATCGCAGGGGATGTGGATGTCGGGCTCGCCGGCGGAGACCAGGCGGCGCGCACCCTTGGCATCGTATTCGGCCTTCACCTTCTCGAAGAGAATGCCGGTGAGGCGGCCGGATTCATGGGTGAATTCTTTGGGGACCAGGAAATTGAGGATGGGGATGTCCTCGTGCATCGCGTCCTGCTTTTCCCAGGGCGAGGCCTTCATTTCCTCGAAGCCGGAGCGGACCACGACCTTAACGTCCTCGCCGCCGAGGCGGCGGGCGGAGCGGCAGCAATCCATGGCGGTGTTGCCGCCGCCGAGCACGATGACGCGCTTGCCGATGGCGGTGACGTGGCCGAAGGAGATGGAAGACAGCCAGTCTATGCCGAGATGGATATTGGCGCCGGCCTCTTGGCGGCCGGGAAGGTCGAGGTCGCGCCCGCGCGGGGCGCCGGTGCCGACGAAGATGGCGTCGTAATCCTCGTCCAGCAGGGATTTCAGGCTGTTGACGCGTTCATTGTAGCGGCGCGCCAGGCCCATCTGTTCGATATAGCCGCATTCCTCGTCCAGCACGCTGTCGGGCAGGCGGAATTTGGGTATTTGCGTGCGCATCATGCCGCCGCCAGCCTTGCCGTCATCGATGAGGGTGATGTCGTAGCCGAGCGGGGCGAGGTCGCGCGCCACGGTGAGGGAGGCCGGGCCGGCGCCGATAAGGGCGATGCGCTTGCCGTTTTTCTGCGTCGCCGGATGTGGCAGGCGAGAGGTGATGTCGTCCTTGTAATCGGCGGCGACGCGTTTGAGGCGGCAGATGGCGACGGGTTGTTCCTCGACGCGGCCGCGGCGGCAGGCGGGCTCGCAGGGGCGGTCGCACACCCGGCCGAGAATGCCGGGGAAGACATTGGACTGCCAGTTGATCATGTAGGCGTCGGAGTAACGGCCGGCGGCTATGAGGCGGATATATTCTGGTACCGGCGTATGGGCCGGGCAGGCATATTGGCAATCGACGACTTTATGGAAAAAGCCGGGATCGCTTATATCGGTTGGTCGCAAGCCAAATTCCTCCGTACGGCCCGTCAAGGGCCCGAACGGCGGCAGTGCCAGAGATGCATTTGCCAGGATTCAAGCGGCTCGCGGGTCTTGTTGTGCCGCAGCCTGGACGCGGCCGCGTGGCGAAAACCATAGACAGAAACATTGTGGCCGGGCAATGGCGGGAACGGGGCAATATTCCTGTTCCTGCCATGCAGTATAGGGATATTCGCGGTTTGATTACCTGTTCTCCGTTACCTATATGGCTAAGGCAATGCTGTATTGTGGATAAGGAAGGCGACAGGTGACAGAGCGGGGGGAGCAGGAGCGAGCAATGACCGCCCCGGCATGCCGGATGACCGAGCATGGCAGCCTGCCGTTTCTCATCAAACGTGATGGAACCTGGCTGTACAAAGGCAGCCCGATTACGCGTAAGCCGATGGTCTGCCTGTTTTCCACCGTTCTGAAGCGCGACGATGAGGGGCGGTATCTGCTCGAGACGCCGGTGGAGCGCGGCGTGATCGAGGTCGAGGATGTGCCGTTTCTTGCCGTGGAGCTGGACTGGAAGGGCCATGGCCGGGACCAGAGGCTGTGTTTCCGGACCAATGTGGACCAGTGCGTGACGGCGGGGCCGGCGCATCCCATCCGCATCGCCCATGACATGCTGAGCTGTGAGCCGACGCCTTATCTGCGTGTGAGCGGGGGGAGCCGTTACCCGCTTGAGGCGCGGATCAACCGTGCGACTTATTACGAGCTGGTGGCGTTGGCCGAGCCGGGTCTCGTACACGGGCGCAAGGTGCTTGGGGTGTGGAGCGATGGGATGTTTTTCTCGTTGGGCGATCTGCCTTCCGGCTGGGGCGGCTGAGTCTCCCGCGTGATGGCATGAACGAGGGCATGAACGAGGCTGAGTTGCGCAGGAGGCTGCCGCCGGGTCTGGCGCATAACCGCTTATCCCTGGCGGAGAACCGGGCGGCGGCGGTGCTTGTGCCGCTGGAGCCGGGGCGCGGGGTGTGGCTGACGCGGCGCAGCGGTGCGATGCTGAACCATGCCGGGCAGGTGTCGTTTGCCGGGGGCAAGGTCGATCCGGGTGATGCCACGGTGGAGGATGCCGCGCTGCGCGAGGCCCGGGAGGAGATCGGGCTCGATCCGGCCGGGGTGGAGATACTCGGGCGGTTGGATGATCATATTACCGGGACCGGGTTTCACATTACGCCGGTGGTGGCGCTGGTGCCCCGGGATGTGGTGCTGCACGTTGCCTCGGATGAGGTGGTTGAGGTGTTCTGCCTGCCGTTTGCGATGCTGCTCGATCCGGCATTGCCCCGGGAGCGCCGGGCGGTGCTCGATGGCGCCGTGAGGGTTTTTCATGCCTGGCCGCATGAGCGGCATGTTATCTGGGGCGCGACCGGGGAGATTTTGCGCAAGCTGGCCATGCAGTTGCGGGTGCGGCCGTGATCGATCTGCCGGGCATGGTGCTGGTTTGGGATGCTCTGCCTGAGGCGCGGGTGGCGGGCGGTGCCGTGCGTGACTGGCTGGCGGGGCGCCCGGTGGCGGATGTGGATTTTGCCGTGCCGCTGGCGCCGGAGGTGGTGATGGCGCGCGCGGCGGCGGCGGGGCTGAAGGCGGTGCCGACCGGGCTGGCGCATGGCACGGTGACTTTGGTTGCGGGCGGGCGCGGGTTTGAGGTGACGACCCTGCGGCGCGACGTGGCGACGGATGGCCGGCATGCGGTTGTCGCCTTTACCGATGACTGGGTGGAGGATGCGGCGCGGCGGGATTTCACCATCAATGCGATGTCCATGGCGCGCGATGGCACGGTATATGACTATTTTGGCGGCCGTGAGGATCTGGTGGCGGGGCGGGTGCGCTTTGTCGGCGCGGCGGCGGGGCGGATTACCGAGGATTATCTGCGCGTGATGCGGTTTTTCCGGTTTTTCGCGCGGTTTGGCCGTGGCGCGCCGGATGCGGCGGCTGTGGTGGCCATTATGGCCCTGCGGGATGGCGTGAAGACGCTTTCGGCCGAGCGGGTGTGGAGCGAGGTGAAGAAGATTTTGCAGGCGCCGGACCCGGTGCCGGCGTTGCGGCTGATGGTGGATACCGGGGTGATGCCGCTGGTTCTGCCGGGGGCGGACGTGGCGCGGCTGGAGGCGGTGATGGTGGCGGGGGCACCGCCGGACCCGGTGCTGCGCGTGGCGGCGCTGGGCTGCGGGGATGTTGCGGCGTTCGCGGCACGCTGGCGGCTGAGTGCCGCGGAGGCGGCGTGGCTGGAGGCTTTGCTGGTGCCGGAGGTATTGCGGCCGGGGGATGATGATGCCGCCTTGCGCCGGGCGCTGGCCGGGGCGCCGGCCCCGGTGCTGATCGGCCGGACCTGGCTGGCGGGTGGTGGCGGTGCCGCTTGGGATGACTTGCGGGTGCGGCTGGCGGCGCTGGAGCGGCCGGTATTTCCGCTGCAGGGGCGGGATCTGGCGGCGCTGGGTGTGCCGGCGGGGCCCCGGATGGGCGCCTGCTTGCGTGAGATACGCGCCTGGTGGCTCAATGGCGGCTGTATGGCCGATGCGGCCGCGTGCCGGGCGCGGGTGGTCCAGGAAATAGCCTCAGGAAATA
>JAKBAV010000107.1:4894-6555 GCA_021826225.1 Pseudomonadota bacterium
CAGGAAATAGCCTCAGGAAATAATTGATCAGACGGCGATGCGGACGCCGAGCTCGACCACGCGGTCCGAGGGGATGCGGAAGAATTCCGTCGCCGGGATGGCGTTGCGCGACATGAACAGGAAGAGCCAGCGGCGGATAAATCGCAGTTTGGGCACGGAAGCGGGAACCACGGTCTCGCGGCCGAGGAAGTAGCTCGCTTGCATCGGCTTGAAGTCGATGCCGGTGCCGTTGAGACTTTCAAGCTCGCGCGGGACGTTGGGGCTTTCCATGAAGCCATAATTCAGCGTGATCTTGTAGATGCCGAAGGAGGCTTCCTCGGTTTTGACGCGGGTTTCCGGCGCGGCCAGCGGCACGTCGAGGTTGCGTACGGTGACGAAGAAGACCTGCTCATGCAGCACCTTGTTGTGCTTGAGATTGTGCAGCAGGGCGTTGGGAACGAAGTCGAGATTGCCGGTCATGAATACGGCGGTGCCGGGGACGCGGACGATGCGCGATTGCGGCAGGCGGGCGAGGAAGGAGTTGAGCGGCAGGGAATCCTGCGTCCAGCGCGCCATGATGAGCCCACGGCCACGGCGCCAGGTGGTCATGATAAGGATGATGGTGCAGCCGATGGCCAGTGGTACCCAGCCGCCTTCGAAGAACTTCAAGGAGTTGGCGGCGAAAAAGGCGAAATCGGCGATGCCGATGCTGCCGAATACGGCGATGACGGCGATGCGGGTCCAGCCGAACTGGCGGCGGTAGACGAAGGCGGCCAGGGCGTTATCGCACAGGAAGGTGCCGGTAACGGCGATGCCGTAGGCGGAAGCCAGGGCGTTGCTTGAGCGGAAGGTGAGGACCAGGAGCACGACGCCGACGGCGAGGATGGTGTTGATCTGCGGGACGTAGATCTGGCCTTGCTCCATGGAGCTGGTGTGGCGGACCTCCATGCGCGGCAACAGGCCGAGCTGAATGCACATGCGCGAGACCGAGAAGGCGCCGGTGATGACGGCCTGGCTGGCGATGACGGTCGCCATGGTGGAGAGCAGGATCAGTGGCACCTGCAATATATGTGGCGCGAGTTTGTAGAACGGGTTGTCGGCATTGGCCGGGTTCAGGATGACAAGCGCGCCCTGGCCGTAATAATTGAGCAGCAGGCAGGGCAGCACGAAGAACAGCCAGGAGATGCGGATGGGCCGTTTGCCGAAATGGCTCATATCGGCATAGAGCGCCTCGGCGCCCGTAACGGCGAGGACCACGGCGCCGAGTGTTACGAAGGCCAGCGTGTCGTGGCGGATGATGAAGTCGAGGCCGTAATACGGGTTGATGGCGGTCAGCACGAAAGGGGCGTGGATGATCTGGACCAGGCCGAGCGCGCCAAGGACGATGAACCAGACGACCATGATGGGCCCGAAGGCGCGGCCGACACTGCCGGTGCCGTGGCGCTGCACCAGGAAGAGCAGCACGATGACGAAGAGGGAAATGGGCAGGACGAGATGCGCGGTCTCCGGTGAGACAACGGTGATGCCCTCGACCGCGGAGAGGATGGAGATGGCTGGGGTGATAACGCCGTCGCCGAAGAACAGGCCGGCGCCGATGATGCCGATGAGGCCGAGGACGTTGCGGGTGCGCGCGCTGCGGGCGACGCGGCTGGCCAGGGCCATGAGGGAGAGCGTGCCGCCTT
>JAKBAV010000108.1 GCA_021826225.1 Pseudomonadota bacterium
CTGAGCTGGCGGCGGGCTTCGGCGGCGGGTCTGCCCTGGCCGAGCAGGAACACCGCCCCCGCGAATCCGGCCCGGTCGGCGCCAGACTTGCAATGCACCAAAGCCGGGCCGCGCATGGTGCGAAAGGTCTCCAGCAGAGCCAGAACCTGCGCGCGGGTCGGTGCCACGCGGCTGCGCATCGGCAGATCGATAATATCGAGCCCCAATTGCCGCGCCGTCTCGCGGGCCAGCGCATCGGTGCCATTGCCGGTGGCGCCGCGCAAGGAGATCAACGTATTTATCCCCGCCTGGCGCGCGAAGCGGCGCAGATTGCCCGGGGTGGGATGGTTGCTGAGATACAATATCCCAGGCTCGACGGCGCGAAAATTCGTCCAAAACAGGCGCAGCGCGGCATGGTCGATGAACAGCGCATCGAGCCAGGCATTGCGCCGCCCGGCGCGCGTGGCGAGCTCACCGCGAAAAATCGATTTCATAGCCCCGCTTGCAGCGCCGGGATCAACCCGCTGGCCTCCGCCACCGCCCGGCTCTGCGCGATCGAGGCGCTCACCATAAGCGCCGCCGCCAGCGCCCGCTTGCCGGCTTCGGCATCCACCGCCACCGGCGCGCCATCGAGTATGGCGCTGAAAAACGCCTCATGCTCGGCGGCCAGCGCGTCATGGTCCTGCCAGCCGGCCTGCTCGACGCCAAATTCCTCGAGACCCGGCAGTTTCACGCCGATACCGCGCCCGACCAAGGTGAGCTTGCGCGCGGAAAAATCCACCGTGAGATAGCCGGTCTGCGAGAAAATCCGCATCTTGCGCTCGGTCTTCAACGATATCCGGCTCGCCGTGATGGTCGCCACCGCGCCGGAGCTGAAGCGGATGCGGGCATTGGCGATATCGTCATGAATGCTGGCAACCGGCGCGCCGACAGCATCCACGCTCACCACCTCCGAATCCGTCAGCGCCAGGATCAGATCGAGGTCATGGATCATCAAATCCAGAATCACCGAAACATCCGTGCCGCGCGGCTTGAACGGGGCAATCCGCACCGCCTCGATATAAAGCGGCTGGCCCATGCGCTGGGCCACCGCGCCATGGGCCGCGGAAAATCGCTCCAGATGCCCGACCTGCAGCACCTTGCCCGCCACCCGCGCCATAGCCGCCAGCGCCGTCGCCTGGTCCAGCGTCGCCGCTATGGGTTTTTCCACCAGCACATGCTTGCCCGCCTGCAACGCCCGCGCCGCCAGCTCGTAATGAAACTCCGCGGGTGCGGCGATGATCACCGCCTGCGCCAGGGCTAAAATCTCGTCGATGCCGCGCACCGGGCAGCCCGCCTCCCAGGCCACGGTTTTCGCGCGTTCCGGATTGGCATCGGCCAGCCCCACCAGCTTCGCGCGCTTCGCCGCCGCCAGCTTAAGGGCATGATACCGGCCGAAATGCCCCGCCCCGATCAGGCCCACTTGCAGACGTTCGCTCATGCCAACCCAGTATTCCGCTCCGGGGTTGCGTGCAACGCCTCTGCCCTGCCATACGGCAGACAGTTCAGGGTTTTTCATTGCCGGGAGCCACAGTGCTTTATTTCAGCCGCGCCAAGACTTTCGGGATCATGCTGCTATGCGCGCTCGGCCTGCTGCTGAGCCTGCCCAATATCGCGCCGCGCCCGGGCTGGTGGCCAGGCGCCCTGCCCTGGCCGCAAGTGCATCTCGGCCTCGACCTCTCCGGCGGCTCCTACCTGCTTCTCCAGATCGACACCAGCGCCATCGTCCAGCAGGATCTGAACACGCTGGTCGATGAAGCCCGCCAGGCCCTGCGCGCCGCCGGGCTGGGCTATACCGGCCTGCATGCCGACCTGGCATCCGGCCAGGTGCTGGTCCGCCCGCTGGATGGTCAGTCCACCCAGGCGCTGGCCGCCATGCGCAAGCTTATCACCTACACCCCAGGCGCCAGCTCACCCTCGGTTTCCGTGAGCATATTGCCCAATGGCGATATCGCCATCGCCATTCCCCCGGCCACCCAGGCCGTCCGTAATTCCCAGGCCATCACCCAGGCCATCACCATCATCCAGCGCCGCATCGACGGCTCCGGCGTGCTCAACCCCTCCATTCAGCGCCAGGGCAGCGACGAGATCGTGGTGCAGCTCCCCGGCATCTCCGATCCCGAGCGGGTGAAAACCCTTATCGGCACCACCGCGCATATGACCTTCCAGCTGGTCGACACCAACGCCGTACCGGGCCAGCCCGTGCCCTTCGGCGACGAACAACTGCCGATGAGCGACAACCCCCAGCAGCAGCTCGACGTGCTTTCAACCGTAGCGGTGGATGGCGCCGACCTCGAGGATGCCCAGGCCAGCACCGACCCGCAAAGCGGCCAATGGGTGGTCAACTTCACGCTCAACGCCCTCGGCGCGCGCGAATTCGCCGATGTCACGGCAGCCAATGTCGGCAAGCCCTTCGCCATCGTGCTCGACGGCAAGGTCATCGAGGCACCGAACATACGCGAGCCGATCACCGGCGGCTCCGGCCAGATTTCCGGCGGCTTCACCCCGCAATCGGCCACCGACCTCGCCTTGCTGCTGCGCGCCGGCGCCCTGCCGGCACCTTTGAGCATCGTCGAGGAGCAAAGCGTGGGGCCCGAACTCGGCGCCGATGCCATCCGCGCTGGGGCCCTGTCGCTTTCCGCCGGCTTTGTCATGGTGCTGGTCTTCATGGCGGTGTTCTATGGCCTGTTCGGCTGGTTCGCGAATATCGCGCTGGTGGTGAACCTCATCCTCATGCTCGGCATTCTTTCCCTCATGGGCGCTACCCTGACCCTGCCGGGCATGGCGGGCATATTGCTCACCCTCGGCATGGCGGTCGATGCCAATATCCTCATCAATGAGCGCGTCCGCGAAGAGGTAAAAAACGGCCGCAAGCCGCTGGCCGCCCTGGAGGCGGGCTATAAGCGCGCCTACGGCACCATCTTCGACTCCAACGTCACCACGCTGCTCGCCCATGTCACGCTGTTCATCTTCGGCTCGCCGCCGGTGCGCGGTTTCGCCGTTACCATCTGTGCCGGCATCGTCACCTCGCTGTTCACCGCCACCGTGCTGACACGCCTCATCACGTCGCGCTGGTACGTGGCGCGCCGACCCGCCAGCCTGCCCGTCTGAGGGAGCCCCAAATGTTCACCAAACCAATGTTCCGCTTCGTCCCGGACGGCACGAAAATCCGCTTCATGAACGGGCGTTTCGCCGGGCTCATCGTCTCGGCGGTGCTCTCCACCGGCTCGCTCATCCTGTTCTTCCATCCCGGGCTTAACCTGGGGCTGGACTTCCGCGGCGGCGTGGTGCTGCAGGTGCAAACCCCGCAAGCGGCAAATTTCGCCACGCTGCGTTCCGCCCTGAGCCAGGCTGGCCTCGCCGATGCCGCCCTGCAATCCTTCGGCGCGGGCAAAAACGGCGTGCTCATCAGCCTGGAGAGCCGCAATAATGCGGCACAGACGCAAACCGCCATCACCGAAGCCGTAACCGCGCTGAACAAAGCCGCACCAGGCAGCAAAATCCTCTCCACCCAGGCCATCGGCGCCGCGGTGAGCCAGGACCTGTTCCGCCAGGGGCTCGAAGCCCTGGGCCTCAGCTTCGTGATGATCCTGTGCTATATATGGTTCCGCTTCGAGTGGCAGTTCGCCGCCGGCGCGGTGGCCACGCTGCTCCTCGATACCACAAAAACCATCGGCTTCATGGTGCTCACGCGCATCCCGTTCGACCTCGTGACCATCGCCGCCATCCTCACCATCATCGGCTATTCCACCAACGACAAGGTGGTGGTCTATGACCGGGTGCGCGAAAACCTGCGTAAATACAAAACCATGCCATTGCGCGACCTTATCGACCTGTCGATCAACGAGACCCTGAACCGCACCCTCGGCACCTCCGGCACCGTATTCCTGGCCGCCTTGCCCCTCGCTCTGTTCGGCGGTTCGGCACTTTCGGGCTTTGCCTGGATCATGCTGTTCGGCATCGTCGTCGGCACCTCATCCTCCATCATGATCGCCGCCCCCATATTGCTGTTCCTCGGTGAACACCGGCTGCGCCGTGCCAACGCGCCCGTCAAAACCCCCGCCAAGGCCCGCGCGCAATAATTTTTGGACGGATCGCGTTTTTTTAGTCGCCACAGGGTTAATCTTCTGCTAACTATTCGCTCATTACGGGAACCCCCTTTTGAGCGCTAAAATTATGAATTACGGCGATCCCGACCCGGCGCTGCTGGCAGCCATGAGACTCAGTTACCAGCCGATCATAGGTCTGGATAATGGCACCACCAGCTATGCCGAAGTGCTGGCGCGCGAAGCCGGAAAAAATGGCGAGATGCGCGGGCCGGAAGCCATTGTCGGCGCCATGACCGGCACCGGCCATGCCCTGCCGCTCACATTGGCCATCATGCGCCGCGCCATTGCGGAATACCGCGCCCATAACTTCGCCGCCGCCAATCTGGCGCTCGCCTTCAACCTGCCGCTCGATGCCATGCTGCACCCCGCGCTGGGCGCGCAAATCCTGGCACTATGCAACGCCACCGGCCTGCCACCCGCGAAAATCCGCTTCGAGCTCACCGAAACCAGCCCGGTCGAGGATTTCAACGCCGCCGCCGCCAGCATCAATGCCCTGCACCAGGCCGGGCATGATCTGGCGCTCGATGATATCTCGCCCGGCACACCCTACCTCGCCGCGCTGATGTCCCTGCCCGTGCGCGCGATAAAATTCAGCAACACGCTGGTGGCCGACCCCACCGCCCTCCCCTTCATCCGCACCATGGCCGCCCGCGCCACCGCACGCGGCCTGGACAGCGTGGCCGAGGGCATAGAAACCCCCGCCCAGCTCGCCACCATGCGCGCAGCCGGCATTACCCATGGCCAGGGCTATCTGTTCGCCCATCCCATGGCCGCCAGCGCGCTCCAGGCCCGACTGGCGGGTTAAGCCGCGCCAGGGCTAAGCCGCGCGCAGGGCGAACCGGCGGCGCGTATCGTCGCGGCTGTCATCTATGGTTTGCTGGGTCACGCCGGGCGGCAGCGGGCCGGGGGGCCGGGCCGGCAGGCGCGCGATATCCGGATGAAGCGCGCGATCCGGCTCCAGCTCGGTGACGATATTTTCAGCCTTGAGCTTCAGCACATGGGCCAGCACGTTGCGCGTCGCGGCGAATTTGAGCGCCGGATCGGCTTTATCATAGAGGGTGAATGCCAGCGCCGCGACGTTCCATTCCTGTTTATGAAAAGCGGCGATGATGGCCTCCTCGCGTTTTTGCCGGTGGGCGAGGAGTTCGGCGGCCAGCTCCTGAGGATGCGGCAATTTGGGCCCGTGGCCCGGCAGGTAATACACATCATCGCGCGCCATCACGCGCCGCAGCGAGCGGTAATATGCCAGCATGTCGCCGTCCGGCGGGCTCACGATCGAGGAGGACCAGGACATCACATGGTCGCCCGAGAACAGGATTTTCGTGGCGTCAGGCAGCAGGAACTGGAAGCAGAGATGGTCCGCCGCATGCCCCGGCGTATGCACGGCGGTGAGCCCGGCGAATGCCGTATCGTCATGCAGCGCGATATCGGGCGTGTAGCCCGCCAAGCCGGATTGATGGAAGGCATGAACCGGCGCGCCGGTCGCTTCCCTCAGGCGCGGCGCGGCGCCCATATGGTCAAAATGCGAATGCGTCAGCACGATGCGGACGATTTTGGTATCCCCCGCAGCAGCCAGGATATCGGCGACATGCTGCTCACTGGGCGGCCCCGGATCGATGACGCTGAGGCCGTCAGCGCCTTCGACAAGATAGGTATTCGTGCCGTGATAGGTCATGATGCCGGGATTTTGCGCCACAATCCGCCCGATCCCGGGCAGTACGGGCAGGAGCACACCACGTTGCGGCTCCGGTTCTTGTAAAAACGCCATGCCGCATGATGCATGACGCCCCCAGCGAATGCAAACCACCCTCATGGCGCCAAGCCGGCAAGGCCTAGCCGAAAGCGTAGAGCGTCCAGAGGAGGGCCAGCACCGCCGCCGCGGCAACACAGCCAAGCAGAATTACGGCGATGTTATAATCCGCCGGTGCGCGGCTCATGGCCCGGTGCGGCGGATCCTGGGATGTATGCGCGGTCAGGTTTGAAAACTCTTTTGTATTCATGGCTTTATCCTCGATTCTTCGAAGACCACGGCGATAAGCCGGCATTATTAAAAGGATTATGACACAATTATGCTCTCAACACGCAAGGCGCGCAAGAAAAACCGCATCAGAAATGATGCGGCCCGTGCGGACCGCGCGAGATAACCTTATATAATTTCACTAGTAAATTGAAATTACAGTAAATAAGCTTACATCATCCTGCCGGCCCAGGCTCAGCCAGAACCTGCAGGGCGGGTTGAATTGTGGTGAAATTTTGACAAGATTGTGTTTTAGCGTTTGAACCTCGCCACGGGTTTCCGCTATGGTGGGTCCACAAAAAGGAGTGTCCGAGATGGCATCTATCCAAGCACTCACGGCTCATCTGGTCCCGAATCATCACCTCCCGACACATCCGG
>JAKBAV010000109.1 GCA_021826225.1 Pseudomonadota bacterium
TTTAGCGTTTGAACCTCGCCACGGGTTTCCGCTATGGTGGGTCCACAAAAAGGAGTGTCCGAGATGGCATCTATCCAAGCACTCACGGCTCATCTGGTCCCGAATCATCACCTCCCGACACATCCGGTCCCTAAGGCGGCGGGTTTGGGCCGGGTTGGCGCCGCCGCTTTGCGTCAGGCTCCCTGCTCCCGCGTCACCGCGCAGGATACTTATTATATTGAGGATGGCTGGGTGTTCCGTGAACACCATGGCAAATATGTGGAATGCATCTGCCGCACCGAGGAGCTTCCCGCCAGCACGGCCAATAACATGCTGGTGTTTCAGCTCCGCTGAACCATTGCCCGCTTACGGTCCGCCGCGCAGGGGCAAACCCTTGTAGAGCCCGCCGGAAAATCCGCGGGACTACTCCAAATCAACTCATCACCGCCAGGCGCCTGGCTTCAATGCAGGCGCCTTGATAGCTGGTTTTAGTCGCCGGTTGGGCTTCGGCTCGTACCGCCGGGGCCCGCGATGGGTACGGGTGAACCGATCGTGGCCTGCGGATGCAGCGCGATCTGCGGCAAAGTCGGCGTATTATTGCCCTGAACGCTGGCATTGCTGTGGTCGAGGCGGCGCGGCTGCGGCGCTGTCGTACCCGGCGGCGGCTTGGCGAGGCCTGTGCTCTTCGTGGTCGCGCTGGCAGCGGTTGAGGCCGTCTGCGCCATCGCGCCACCCGGGATCATGCCCCCGGCGGTGATGCCCAGCACACAGGCTAGAATGAGTCGCTTCATAGCCACGTTCTCCTTATCCATTGTCACCTTATATGGTGTGAACCATACCGCTTTGATACGGGTCAAACCTGCCCCCTCAAGCGAGCCGCCATAAAAAAACCCGGCGGTTTCCCGCCGGGGTCCTGAACTGCCGTAATCCGAGGATTACTGGAGAACGATCTCGACGCGGCGGTTCTGCGGCTCGCGCACGCCGGGGCCGGTCGGCACCAGCAGATGCGTCTCGCCATAGGCCTGGATTTCGATCTCCGAGGCCGGTACGCCATCGCTTTCCAGCTGGCCGGCCACCGCCTTGGCGCGGCGTTCGGACAGGCCCATGTTGTAATCGGCCGTGCCGGAGGTGTCGGTATAGCCCGAAACCTGCAGCGTGGTCACATTGGCGGTCTTGCTGTCGGAAGCCGCTTCCGAGATGATCTGCGTCGCGCGCGGCGTCAGATCAGCCTTGTCCCAGTCAAAGAACACCAGGAAGGTGCGGGCGGGCGCCGGGGCGGGGGCCGCAACCGGGGCGGGTGCGGGCGCCGGGGCAACCGGGGCGGCCGGCGGCGGGTTGAATATCTGATAGCGCAGGCCGACCAGGAAGGTATGGCTGGATGCCTGGCCGATATGGGCCGTGCCACCGCCGGTCCAGTCATAATAGTTGCGGCTCTCGACCAGCTGGGTGAACTTGTACTCACCCGTGAGCGAAAGCCCCGGAACCATCGGCAGCGGGTACGAAACACCGGCAATGAGGTTATAGGCGAAGCTGCCACGCGTGCTGGAAACGCTGTCGAATGCGCCCTTCAGCGGGGTCTTGAATTTCTGCCACTGATAGCCGACGCCGGCACCGACATAGGGGAAAATCGGCAGGCCGACATCCATGTCATACAGCACGTTCACCATCGGCCCGTAGGTATTCATGCCGCCATTCATCAGGGAATCGCCCTGGCCGCTGGCATATTTCATCTTGTGCACGGTGTTGCGGTAGAAATTACCGTTCAGCTCCACGCGGAAGCCATTGCCAAAGCCGTAACCAATCGCTGTATCAGCAGCGTAGTCATTATGGAACTGGAGCTTGCCGGAATTGTGCGACGTATAGCCCTCGAAGCCCATCGGGTTTGCGATGCTGGTGCCGCCGGACAGGCTGACATAGGGGCCGGTCACCGGCTGTGCATGCGCCGCAAGCGGCAGGACAAGGCAGGTGGCGGCGGCGAGAATCAGGCGCAGCTTCATGTGAGAACTCCTCTTTGTTGTGATGCCCATCTGGGGCGGCACGCCGATTTCAACAACCCATCCCAACCTCTTTGGGGGGTACCGTGACTTTTTAGAGACAGGGGCATTCAGCCCCCGCGCGTCAGCCGAAAAAGCGCGGCGGGCAGCCGGCCAGATCCTCGGGCATGTCGAGATCAAAGGCGAGGCCGGGGCGCGAGATAATGCGCGGCAACACGCCGATCCGCGCCGCCGCCGCCTTATGCCGGGCAAAACTATCCAGGCCGAAAGCGTATGGAATAGCGGCGGCCGGGGAGGTGAACAGCGCATTCGTGCCCGTCCCGGCGCGATCCGGGGCAATGGCAACCCTGCCTTGCGGCGCCAGCATGGCGCGCAGGTCGTCCGGCGTGAGATTAGGCAGATCCGTGCTGACCGTGAGCAGCCCCCGCCCCGGCGGCAGCAGCGCGGCGGCCTGATGCAGCGCCTCGTTCAAATCATCGCCGCGCTCGCGCAAGCCCCGGGCGCCCGCGGCCTCGGCAATTTCAAGCAGCGCGGCATCACGGCTCACCACGATGATCCGCCCCGGCGCGAACACCGCGCTCACGGTTGCCAGCGTATGCTCGAACAGCCGCAGATTAAGCCGGAGCCGGGAAGCGGGCGAGAGCACCGGGGCCAGGCGTGACTTTCCCTCCGATGCCGGTTTCGCCGGAATAACCGCCCAGAGGCTCATGCGGCGGGGCGCAGGCGCTCAATATAGGCCAGCGCCTCCCGGGCCAGGCGTTCGCGATCAGCGATGTCGCGCATCAGCGTGGCGGTGACGGCGCATTCGCCGAACCTGTCGGCCGCATCCGCCTCGTCGATCATCAACCCGTCTATCAGCCCCTGATAATGCAAGGCGATGGCGCGGGGCGTGGTCTCAATTTGCAACTCGGCCAGGATTTTGGCAGCGGGGCCTTTAACCGCCTTACCGCCGATGAGCGGCGACACGGCGATGCAAGGCACCCGGCGCCCGGCAAGCCAGGACCGGATGCCGGGTATGGCCAGAATGGGACCGATGGAGAGAAACGGGTTCGACGGACAGATGATGATGCCGCGCAGATCCGCGCGCGCCATCGCCGCGCGCAAGGCAGGGCTGGGCGTGGCGGTCTCGGCGCCCGCGAATTCCAGGCTGATGAGCCTGGGCGCGCAATGCCGCCGGACAAAATAATCCTGAAACGGCAGCGCCCCGGCATCGGTATGCACGATGGTCCGCACCGCATCGTCGCTCATCGGCAGAATGGCCTGGGATATGCCGAGGCGGGCGGCGAAATCCGCGGTGATGGCGGAGAGCGTATCGCCGGCGGCGAGGCGGCGGGTGCGCTCGATATGGGTGGCAAGATCACGATCGCCGAGCGCGAACCAGTTCTCCCCGCCCAGCCGCCCGAGCGCTTCCATGGCGTGGAATGTCTCACCCCGCAGGCCCCAGCCACGTTCGGCATCGGCCAGTTCCGCGAGCGTGTAGAGCACCGTGTCCGGGTCCGGCGAGATATGCAGGCCGAGATGCTCGAAATCATCGCCGGTATTGACGATGACGGTCAGCTCCCCCGGCGGCAGCACGCGCGCCAGCCCATGCGCGAGGCGCGCCCCGCCCACCCCGCCCGCCAAAGCAATAATCATTGTGCGGCGGCTTGCGTTTTAAGGCGCGGTTTGGGGTGGGTGAGGATGATCGGGCTCAGCTCGGCCGCACCGAAGGCACGGGTCCGCTGGCTCTCGGGCGCATCGCCATACAGCGTGTTGCGCAAACGCGGGGTGCGGCCGGCGGCGCGAATCAGCCCCTCCATGCGCGCCGGTTCCAGCTCCTGGCCATGCGCGGCACCGGCGGCGCGCGAGATGCTCTCATTCATCAGCGTGCCACCCAGATCATTAGCCCCGCTCGCCAGGCATTGTTTCGCACCCTCCTCGCCCAGCTTCACCCAGGAGACCTGGATATTGGAAATCACCGGATTGAGCACGAGGCGGCCAACAGCATGCATCAGAATGGCCTCGCGCATGGTCGGCCCCTGGCGCGACCCGCCCTTGCGGTAGAGCGGCGCTTCCATATGCACGAAGGGCAGCGGCACGAATTCGGTAAACCCGCCGGTCTTTACCTGCTGCGCGCGGATGCGCCGCAAATGCCGCGCCCAATGCAGCGGTTGCTCGATATGCCCGAACATGATGGTCGAGGTGGTCCGCAGCCCGACCTCATGCGCCGCCTGCATCACCTCGAACCATTCCGCCGTGTTGAGCTTATCCGGGCACAGCGCGGCGCGTACCTCGTCATCGAGGATTTCGGCCGCCGTGCCGGGTAGGCTGGCCAGACCCGCCGCGCGCAGTTTTTCCAGGTAAGCGGTGAGCGAAAGCCCCAGCGTGCTGGCGCCATGGCGCACCTCCAGCGGCGAAAACGCATGGATATGCATCTGCGGCACGGCTTCCTTCACCGCCCGGCACAAAGCAAGATAGGTCTCCCCGGTATAATCCGGATGAATACCACCCTGCATGCACACCTCGGTGGCACCACGCGCCCAGGCCTCCTCGGTACGGCGCGAAACCTCCGCGAGGTCGAGATCATAGGCCGGGCCACGCAGATCCTCATGCGTCTTGCCCTTGGAGAAGGCGCAGAATTTGCAGTGATAATAACAGATGTTCGTATAGTTGATGTTGCGGTTTACAACATAGCTCACCGTGTCGCCATTCACGTTCCGGCGCAGCTCGTCAGCGGCGGCGCATACAGCATCGAATTCCGCCCCGCGCGCGGCGAACAGGCGGATGATGTCATCCTCGCCCAGCCCATCGCCCTGCGTGGCGGCGTTGAGGGCGGCGGTCAATCGCGCATCCGGCCTGGTATAGGGCAGATAGGCCGGGGCCGGCGGCGGCGCATGGCCGCCGGGGCTCCACGCCTCGCCACGCGCAAATCCGTCGCTATCGGCGCAACGCAAGGTCGGGGCGACCAGTTTCACATCCAGCCAGTGCGCCCGTGCGAACAGATAGCGCGGGTAGAGCGGCAGGCGCTGGACCAGGATTTTGCCCGCCAGCGCGGTGTTTTCCGCCAGGGCGGAAATATGCGGCCAGGGCGCCTCGGGGTTCACATGATCGATGGTGACGGGGGATATCCCCCCCCAGTCATTAATGCCCGCCGCGATGAGGCGCGGATACTCGCGCGCCGAAAGATTGGGCGGTGCCTGGACGCTGATCCCGGGTGCGAGAATGAGCCGGGCGGCGGCGATGGTCCAGAGCAGCTCATCAAAGCCCGGCTCCGGCGCCGCGCTCATGCGCGTATCATCCTTCGCGCGGAAATTCTGGATGATGACTTCCTGGATATGGCCATGCCGGCCATGGCTGGCATCGATGGCGCGCAGCGCCTCCAGCCTTTCCTCCCGGGTCTCACCGATGCCGATGAGAATGCCCGTGGTGAACGGGATGTTGGCCGCCCCTGCCCGCTCCAGAGTCTCCAGCCGGGCGGTCGGGTGCTTGTCCGGCGAGCCGTAATGCGGCCCGCCCGGCGCGCAGAGCCGCGGCGAAACACTCTCCAGCATCATGCCCTGCGAGACGCACCCCCCCCGGAGCCGCAGCATTTCCTCTTCTGTGAGCGTACCGGGATTGGCATGCGGCAGCAGCCCGGTCTCCTCCAGCACCGCCTGGCACATTTCGGCGAGATAGCCGATCGTGGTTTCATGCCCCAGCGCGGCCAGCGCCTCGCGCGCCGCGCGGTAACGCAGCTCCGGCCGCTCGCCCAGGGTGAACAGCGCCTCCGTGCACCCCGCCGCCGCCCCAGCCCTGGCAATGGCGAGAACCTCATCGCGGGAGAGAAAAACCGGCTCCCCGGCCTTGGGCGGCTTGGCGAAGGTACAATAGGCGCAGACATCCCGGCACAAATAGGTGAGCGGGATGAAAACCTTGCGCGAATAGGTGTGGATGCTGCCGTATTCCCGGTCCCGCATTGCCGCCGCCGCCGCCATCAGCGCATCCAGCGGCGCCGCCAGAATCCCGGCATCGGAGAAGAATTGCGTCGTCATGTCCATCACCCTTTATCCCGGCAGCCGGCGCTCACGGGAACAGATTTTCATCCGCCGGGCGCAGGCAGGCGGCAATCCCCTCGGCCTCGCCGCGAGCATAGGAGGCATTGCGGATAATGGCGACAGGGATTGCCTCCGCCGCCTCGCCAATCACCACCGATGCCGCCGCCGCCAGTTCATCGGCACGGCCGATGATGGTGGCCTGCAGCACGCGGCCATATAAATCCGTCTCGCCCCGGCGGTCGGTCAGCGGCGCGATACCGGAACACCCGATGGCCGTGCCAACCGTGCCGATGCGCCAGGCGCGGCCCAGGGAATCGCTGATGATCACGGCGATGCGGGTGTTGAACGCGGCTTCCAGCGCATGGCGCAAGGCGGCCGCACTGGCATCCGGATCAACCGGCCAGAGCAGCACGGTCTCGCCCCCTTCGCTGTCCACATTGGAAGCATCGATGCCGGCATTGGCGGTGACATGGCCGGTTTTATGCCGCGCGATGACGACGCCCGGCTTGGCGCGCATGATACCGGC
>JAKBAV010000110.1 GCA_021826225.1 Pseudomonadota bacterium
AGCCCATGGCAAGGCCGATGCGGCCGCCAAGCCCGTCGGCGCGGTCGATGCCGGCCAGCACGCCGCCACCTTCAAGCGTATAGGCGCCGGAGGCCGAGGCGGTATCGCCCGTTACCTGCATCCAGCCCCCGGCGGCGCATATCCCGCTGGCCAGCGCCACGGCCATGTTCGCGCCCATATTGGCGGCCTGGCCGGGGCCGGGCCGCGCCGCCGCGCAATCACCGGGCGTGGCGGCGGGGCTGCCGGCATGGTCCAGCAGCGCCTGGCCGCCGGCCTCGGCACTCACGGCCATGGCCTGGGTGGTATCGGCAAACAGCGCCACGCCGGCCGGGGCGACGACGAAACCGCCGCCCAGGCTGAGCACACCACCTTGGCCAAGATGCAAAGGCGGCGCCGTAAGCCCGGCCTGGGTCGTGGTGGTCTGGGCGAAATTGCCGGTAATCCCGCCGCTCGCGGTCAGGAAGGTCGCGCTGCCGGGCGCGAAGGTGCCGGGGGCGAGCGTGTAGTTCAGCGTGCCGCCCAGCACAGCCGTGCCGGTAATGGCGAAGCTGGAAATACCGGAGGGGGTGACGAGAACGCGCAGCGTGCCGGTCGGGCCTTGCACGAAATTGCCGGTAAGGCTCAGCGCCGCGCCGATGACGCCCGGCGTGAACACGCCGCTATTGACGAGCTGCGCCACCTGCCACTGGCCCTGCCCCGTCCACACCGCGCCCTGGCTCACGTTCACGGTGCTGCCGGCGGCAAAACCAGTGAGGTTGGCGGCAAGCGTGCCGCTGCCGGTGAGGCTGATCTGGCTGGCGGTGCCGTTGCCGGCGATATCCCCATCGATTTCGGAACCCGACCCCAGGGTGATGCTGCTCGCCCCGCCGGACAGGCTGATGGCATCGCCGCCCGCCTGGGCGCTGATGGTCCCGGTATTCACCAGCGTCACCGCGCCATTGGCGATGATGCCACTCTGGCCGCCAATGCTGCCGGCATTTGTGAGCACATCGCCAGCGGTGGCAACGACGCCCATGGTCCCGCCTGCGATGTGCCCGCTGGCGTCATTCGCCAGTGTGCTGTTGATCCCGAGTTTAATACCGGCCGTGCCGCCATTGATGATGCCGGCATTCTCCACCGCGCCATTGGCGGCGAGGCGGATGCCCACCTGCCCGCCATGCACCAGCCCGGTATTGCCGACCACGCCGCCACGGCCGAAATCCATGATGCCATCGGTCCCGCCGGCCATGGTGCCGGAATTGCTGATGGTCGAGGCGCCCATGAGATAGGCGCCGAAGAGCGGCCCGGTGATGAGACCGGCATTGCTGATCCGCGCGCCATTGCCCCCGGCATACACGCCGGAATAGCCGCCGAGCAGCGCCGCCCCCGCCATGTTGGTGAGGCCGCCGCCGCTATAAAGCGAAACCGCGTCGCCCGTGCGGGCCGAGATGGTGCCGCTATTGCTGACACTGCCCAGCGCATTGCCGGTATAAACACCGATATGCGCGCCGAATATGGTGCCGCTATTGGTAACGCCGCCGCCGCGATCAAGGCTCACGCCATCATACCCGGCCGCGATGCTGCCGGTATTGCCAACCTGGCCGGCGCCGTTCTGCACCAGCACGCCGTAATTCGCCGCACTGATCGCCCCGGCATTGGCAATGCTGCCGGCGGCGCCGAACTTCACGCCATTGGCACCGCTGACGCTGCCGGTATTGCTGAACGTGCCGCCACCGCCAAGAAAGATTCCGGTACCGCCGGCATCCGCGACCTGCCCAGCATTGGCAAGCTGCGCCAGCGCCGTGCCGGATATGGCGGCAAGCCCGGTGCCGGAAATGCTGACACCGCTGGCAATGCTGACCGGACCGGCGCCATAGGCGGCGAGGTTGACCGTGCCGGTGATGTCGGAGGTGATGATGGTCTGCGCCGCGGCCGGGCCGGTGAGAGCCAGAGCGGTGGGAAGAGCGAGTAAGCAGGACGTACCGAGAGCTTGCCTGCCTACGGCACGGGGAGGGTGCGGTTGCATGGGGCCTGATCCTTCAATCGGGCCAATTTTTGGCGCCAGTCACAAACGGGGGGTGGCCCCATAAGACCCCAAGGTTGTGAATCGGCCGTTAAGCGGCGCGGAAGAATTTCAAAAATAATTGCCGGCCAGGTAATCTGTTCCCCAACGCCGCTGGGCCAGGCGCCGCCTCGGCTTGCCGAACCCGCCCAGGCGGCGTAAGCCCCGGCTTCACAACCGATCATTCAAGCCATCCATCCCGCCAAGGCAGTACCCATGAAGCAGCAGGCTAACCTCATCCGCGCCGGCCAGGTCATCGAACACGAAGGCAACCGCTGGACTGTGCTGAAACAGCAGATCATCACCCCGGGCAAAGGCGGCGCCTTCATCCAGGTGGAAATGCGTAACCTGAAAACCGGCAATAAAACCAACGAGCGCTGGCGCACCGCCGACACCGTGGAACGCCTCACCACCGAAGACCGGGACTATTCCTACTCCTATACGGATGGCGATAACCTCGTCCTCATGGACCCCGAAACCTTCGAGCAATTCATCGTCCCCGCCACCATTCTCGGTGACAGCGCCCCCTTCCTGCAGGATAACATGGCGGTCTCCGTCGGGCTGGTCGAAGGCGATCCCGTCTCCATCACCCTGCCCCCCCATGTCACCCTGGAAATCGTCGAGGCCGACCCGGTCGTCAAAGGCCAGACCGCCTCGTCCAGCTACAAACCCGCCAAACTCTCCAACGGCGTCAAAACCCTTGTCCCGCCCTTCATCGAAGCCGGCGAGCGCGTCGTCGTGCGCACGGAGGATGGCTCCTACGTGGAACGTGCCAAGGGGTGAAACACGTTCTGGCGGCCATCTGAGGCGTCTGTCTGCGCGCGCCGAGGCTCACGGCCGGTAGGCCGCTCCGCTCCGGTTCTCGACAGCCGCCCCAGCTGACTCGCCATAACGCGTTTCACTCCATAACTATTCCAGGAAGAACCGTAGGGTGGGCTTCAGCCCAACATTTTTGCTGGACACGCCCCAAACCCAAGGAGCCCATTCCATGATGCCTCGTCTTTCCCCGCACATGAGCGTTATGCAGGCGGCGGCCATGAAGGCGGCCAAGCGGCTGTTGCGGGATTTCATGGAGGTTGAGAATCTGCAGGTTTCCATGAAGGGGCCGGGGGATTTTGTCAGCCAGGCGGATTTGCGCGCGGAAGCCAGCATCCGCGAGGATCTGGAGAAGGCGCGGCCTGGCTATGGCATGCTCATGGAGGAATCCGGCGAGTCTGGTTCCGATAAATGGTCCTGGCGCTGGATCGTTGATCCACTGGATGGCACGACAAATTTTCTGCACGGCATCCCGCATTGGGCGATTTCCATCGGGCTGGAGAAGCGGCTGCCGGAGGGCGGCACTGAGATCCATGCGGCGGTGGTGTATTCCCCGGTGAATGGCGAGATGTTCTGGGCCGAGAAGGGCGTCGGCGCCTACGTGAACGATAAGCGCCTGCGCGTGAGCGCGCGGCGCGAGCTGAAGGATGCGCTGTTCGCGACGGGGATTCCCTTTGCCGTGGGCACGGCGCAGCAGCGTCTCGGCTTTGCCCGCACCCTGGGCACGTTGATGCCGCAGGTCGCCGGCATCCGCCGCTTCGGCTCGGCCGCTCTGGATCTGGCCTGGGTCGCGGCCGGGCGGTATGACGGCTATTGGGAAACCGGGGTCAAGCCCTGGGACATTGCAGCCGGCATGCTGATCGTGCGCGAGGCCGGTGGTTATGCCACGGATGCCGAGGGGCGCGATGAGCTGGCCAATACGGTGGTGGCGGCCAATACCCATATGCACCCGAAACTGCTCGAGGTGGTGCGTGACGGTCTGGCGGCGGCGAAAGGTTGACGCTAGACTTCCGGCCGTGAAACATTTTTTTGCCGCCGCCGGTCTTTTGCTCCTGTTTCCAGGCCTCGCCTTGGCGCAGGTAACGGTGAATCCCGCCGCATTGCAGCAACTCGCCGGCATAATCGCCCCCCCCCGCTTTTCTCCGCCCATGGCGGCGCCCGTGGCGCATTATGTGAAGCCTCCGCACCGGGCCATGGTGGCGGCGCGCAGACCCGCAGCGCCGGTGCGCCAGGCCGCCATCCGCGTCGTGGCACCGCCCGCGCCCCGGGTTTCCCCCGCCTCGGCCAAATCCCTGCCAGCCAAGCCTTTAACCCCGGTTTCCGTGGCCTTCGCCCCGGGCAGCGCCGCGCTCCCCCCCGGCGCGGCGGCGGTGCTGCAACCCTTCTGCACGGCACGCGGCCAGGTCGCCGTCGATGCCCGTGCCCCGACCGACCCCACGGACCCCTCCGCCGCCATGCGGCTCTCGCTCTCCCGCGCCTTTGCCGTACAGCAGGCGCTCACCGCCTGCGGCGTGCCGCCACAGAATATCCTGCCGCGCGCGGATGGCGATGTCCCCGGCCGCAACGAGGATGAGACGGTGGTCGGGAGCAGCGGAGCAAAAGAATGACCAAGCCGGCCAACTACCTCATCCGCATGCTGGTCTTCTGCGTCGCGGTCTATGGCGTGGCGGCGCTGGTCTCGCCGCAGCTGGTACGCTTCTACATGGCCAACCCGGTGATCAACTCGGTCATCGTCGCGGTCGAGCTGTTCGGCGTGTTCTGGAACATCCGCCAGGTGCAGCGGCTCTATCCGGAATCCGCCTGGGTCGAGGAATTCCGCCGCAACCGGCAGAAGCTTGAACAGACGCGCCCGCCCGTGCTGCTCGCCCCCATGGCGCGCATGCTGCACGGCCGCGCCGATGGCGAGCGCCGCATTACCCTCTCCGGCCCCGCGATGCGCACCATTCTGGACGGCATTTCCTCACGGCTGGATGAGAGCCGGGAGCTGTCGCGCTACGTCACCGGGGTGATGATCTTCCTGGGCTTGCTCGGCACCTTCTGGGGTCTGCTGCACACCGTCGATTCCGTCGCTTCAGTCATCAACGGCATGAGCCTTGCCGGTGGCGACGTGAACGCCATGTTCGCGCAGCTCAAATCCGGACTGGCCGGGCCGCTGGCCGGCATGGGCACGGCATTCTCCTCCTCGCTGTTCGGCCTGTCCGGGGCGCTGATCCTGGGCTTCCTAGACCTCACCGCGGGCCAGGCGATGAACCGCTTCTTCAACGAGCTGGAGGAGTGGCTTGCGAGTCTCACCCGGCTTTCCAGCGGCGGGCTGGCCGGCGATGGCGAAACCAGCGTGCCGGTTTATGTCCAGGCCTTGCTCGAACAGACGGCCGAGAACATGGAGTCACTGCAACGCGTTCTGGTACGCGGCGAGGAAAGTCGTGCCCAGGGCAATAACGCAGTGCTCGCCATGAGCGACAGGCTGGCGCAGCTGAGCGACACGCTGCACATGAACCAGCAGCTCATGGAAAAGCTCGCGGCCAACCAGCTGGCGCTGAGCCCGGCACTCGGCCGCCTTGCCGAGCATAAGCCGGGCGATGATGTTTCCCGCGCGCATCTGCGGAATATCGAATTGCTGCTGTCACGCATGGCGGCGGAAGCCGAGCAGGGCCGCGCCCAGGGGCTCGCGGAACTCCGCAGTGACCTGAAGGTGCTGATGCGTACCCTCTCCGCGCGCCCTGGTGAAACCCGCGCATGAGCCGGCGGCGCGGCCGCGATAACGGGCTGGAAGCCTGGCCCGGCTATGTCGATGCGCTGTCCACCCTGCTCATGGTCACCATCTTCGTGCTGCTGGTCTTCGTGCTGGCCGAGGCGTTTCTCTCCTCCGCGCTGACCGGCTCGAACAACACGATCGATCTGCTTAAGCAACAGATTGCCCAGCTCACACAGAGCCTCTCGATGGAAACCGCCAAGGACGCGACTCTGGCGCAGGAGCTGACGACGCTGAACGCGCAGCTGGCCCAGGCCGAGGCCGCCAATACCACCCTCACGCAACAGCTCACCGGCGATACCGGCACCATCACCACGCTGCAGGACGCGCAAAAAAACATGCAGGCCCAGCTTGCGGATGCCCAGGCTCAGGCGGCGGCGGCCACCGGGCGGATTGCAGCCTTGCAGACGCAGATGCTCGAAGTCGCCGGCACGCCGGATGTCCAGGCGAAGCTTGACGATACGCAACAGAAACTCGCCGCCAGCCAGAAGCTCTCGGCCCAGGACGAGGCGCAGATCGTGCTGCTCAACCAGCAGATGGCGGCCCTGCGCGCGCAACTCGCGGCCCTGCAACAGGCGCTGGATGCCGCCAAGGCGGCCGATACCAAGGATAACGTGCAGATCGTCGACCTCGGCCGCCAGCTCAACGAGGCGCTGGCCCGCAAGGTGCAGGAGCTTCAGCAATATCAGAGCGTGTTTTTCCGCGCCCTGTCGGAAAGCCTGAAGGGGCAGAAAAACATCAGGGTGGTGGGAGACCGTTTCGTATTCGAAAGTGACGTGCTGTTCCCCCTCGATGAGGCAACGATAACGCCGCAGGGCCAGGCCGAGATCGCCGATG
>JAKBAV010000111.1 GCA_021826225.1 Pseudomonadota bacterium
TCCGCACGCACAGATCCGCATCCTCGTAATAGGCCGGGGCATAGGCCTCATCGAAACCGCCCAGGCCGCGTACAATTTCCGTCCGGCACAGCAGAAACACCGCGGAGCAAAAATCCACATCCCGCATGAAATTCGCTTCCGGCGCCAGCGGCGAGGCATCACGCATATAGCCCAGAGCCGTGCCGTCATTCCATAAAATCGAGCCTGCTTCCTGCAATTTCCCATTGCTGCGCATAATCCTGGCACCCACCGCCGCAATGGCAGCCGCACTTTCAAGCCGCCGCAACGCCGCCGCCACGGCGCCAAAACCCAGCTCTATATCATTGTTCATATACAGCAAAACCGGCGCGCTCACCGCCGCCAGGCCGAGATTCGCCGCGCGCAGAAACCCCAGATTGCTCGCCGTCCGGATAATCCTCGCCCCCTGCACAAACGCGCTGAGCCGGCGCGTATCGTCAACGGAGGCATTATCCACCACGATCAGCTCTATCGCCCCGGCGAAATTCTGCCGTAACGAGGCCAGGGCCCGCATCGTCAGCTCAAACTTGTTGAATACCACGAGTATCACGCTCAAAATCGGCGGCACCGTGACCGTGAAATCCAGTTTCTGCCTTGCAAACAGGGCAAGCTCCGCCTGCGCCCGGGCAATAAAGGCCGTTCGCGTAAACGCCTCATCCAGCACCGGCCTTGCCTCCGGCGGGCAGCACGGCAAATTCTCCACCAGCCCCACGAGCCGCAAATGGGCAAACGCATCGCGCACCGCGCCCGCGTTCAGATCGCTCCTCACGCGCTCATTCACGTCCCGGTAGAACGCCAGATCAATTTCCGCGCTGGGCTGGCGCAGCTCAAAACAGCCATACAGCACGAATTGCTGATAGGCGTTGCGGTAAAACCCAGCCTCGATCGCGGCTGCAATATCCACATGCCGCCGCCGGTAGAATGACTCGGAGAATTGCGGTACCGGATCGAAATCCGCCGGCCGCTCATTGGTCAGGTAATGCTCGATCGCCGATGAATATTTCCCGCGCAGCACTTCCGCCCGCGCCCCCGGATGATGCGCGATATACCAGGCGGGATCGAAATAGATCGAAGGCGCGATCTCATCAAACCCGCCCCCCAGCCGCGCCAGAAAATGCACATACGGCCCCAGCGCATCGATCTCCTCACCCGCCACGCCCGCCTCCACGGCACGCGCCCGGTAATACGGCCCATCGAACAGATATTGCCCGAGCCGCTGCTCTCTCTGCCCCGATTTCAGATAATGGTCATAACGCCCGTAACACTGGTGCAGCTCCAGGTTTTCCAGCGTCATATCCTCATACAGATCGGCATAGAGCGCATCGTCGAACAGCCAGTGCGGCGAAGCGCCGCGCCAGCCATGCTGGCAATAATGGTCGAACCCGGAATCATAATCACCCGCCCGCACCAGCTCGGCGATATCGGGATACCGCGCCAGGTAAAACGCCTCGTCGAATAACGGGCTCGGACTATGCCCGAGCCGCGCCCCCACGCGCAGGTAATACTGCAAGGCCGCCTCGGCACCCTTGCCCGCGCATACAACCCGCGCATCGGCGTAATGGTGCAGATACCATGCCGCATCGAACAGCCCCCAGCCCGGCTTTACCGGGCAGGCGGGGTGCATAATTTCACGGGCGGGGCGGGGCATTATGGCCGCCTTGCTTGCCCGCAACCTGGGGTTAGGTCAAGCGGCGGCCACCACCTCAAAAATGGCGCGCGTCAACACGGCAAGCTCGTCCGCCGCAATCGTCAGCGCCGGGGTCAGGTACAGTATATCGCGGAACGGCCGCACCCAGACGCCCTTTTCCACCAGCGCCATGCGCAAGGCGGCGGGATTCTCGATGCGCTCCAGCTGCACCACCCCAATCGCCCCCAGCACCCGCACATCCCGCACCCCGGGAAGCTCCCGGCACGGCGCCAGCTCGCGCGATAATTGCGCGGATATCGCCGCCGCCTGGGCCAGGCGCGGTTCGGTCTCGAACAGATCCAGCCCGGCATTGGCGGCGGCACAGCCCAGCGGATTGGCCATGAATGTCGGCCCATGCTGCAATGCCGTCCCGGCACTATCCGACAAAAACGCCGCGAACAGCTCGTCCGTGGCAATCGTCACCGCCAAGGGGCTGGTGCCGCCAGTCAGCGCCTTGGAAAGTGTGACGATATCCGGCAGCACCCCCGCATGCTCGAAGGCGAACATCGTTCCGGTGCGGCCAAAGCCGGTAAAAATCTCGTCAAAAATCAGCGTCAACCC
The DNA here is from genome assembly GCA_021826225.1 of Pseudomonadota bacterium. Taxonomy (GTDB): domain Bacteria; phylum Pseudomonadota; class Alphaproteobacteria; order Acetobacterales; family Acetobacteraceae; genus Acidocella. The sequence continues at coordinate 2,267 of JAKBAV010000111.1, forward strand.
GTAATGATCCGCCGCCGCGCGCAGGCGTTGCAGCACTTCGGGCGCGTGGAACACCATCCCCCCGGCGCCCTGCACCAGCGGCTCCACGATGATCGCCGCCAGGTTGCCCGCATGTTCCTCCAGAAACAGCTCGAACGCCGCGATGCTCGGCGCATCGCGTGGCAGCGCGATAACCGGGTGCTCCTGCAAGAGCCCGGCAAACAGCGAATGCATCCCCTCCTCGGGGTCGCAGATCGCCATCGTGCCAAACGTGTCGCCATGATACCCGCCGAGGAAGGCCAGCACTTTCGTCCGCCCGCGCTCACCTCGGTTCAGCCGCGCCTGCACGGCGATCTTCATCGCCACCTCCACCGCCACCGAGCCGGAATCGGAGAAGAACACCCGGTTCAGCGTACCCGGCATCAGTTTCGCCAGCCGCGTTGCCAGCCGGTAGGCCGGCTCATGCCCCAGCCCGCCGAACATCACATGCGGCATGTCCTGCAACTGCGCGGTTACCGCCGCGATGATATGCGGGTGGTTATAGCCATGGCAGGAGGTCCACCAGCTGGCGATGCCATCCACCAGCACCCGCCCATCGGCCAGGTGGATTTTACTCCCCGCGGTCCGTACCGCCGCCAGCGGCAGCGGCGCGGTCTGCATCTGCGCGTAAGGCAGCCATACGTGGCGCCAGCCCTCTTCCAGCCAGCCCTGTTCAAAAGAGGTCACGACTCGGCTTGCAGCCCCAGTTTCGCGAACAGCGCCTCGTCATGGTTCACCGTCGCGTTCTTCGTCGTCAGCAGCTTCTCGCCGTGGAAGATCGAGTTCGCCCCAGCCAGAAAACACAGCGCCTGCGCTTCATCGCTCATCGCCTCACGCCCGGCGGAGAGCCTGATATAGCTGCGCGGCATGGTAATCCGCGCTGCCGCGATCACCCGCACGAAATCGATCGCATCGATCGGCGCAGCATTGGCGAGCGGCGTGCCCTCCACCGCGACCAGCGCATTGATGGGTACCGATTCCGGCGGCTCCGGCAGGCTGGCGAGTGTTGCGATCAGCCCGGCCCGGTCACTCTCATCCTCGCCCATGCCCACGATCCCGCCGCAGCACACATTTATGCCGGCATCGCGCACATGGCTCAGCGTATCCAGCCGGTCCTGATAGGTCCGCGTCGTGATCACCTTGCCGTAATATTCCGGCGATGTGTCGAGGTTGTGGTTGTAGTAATCCAGCCCGGCCGCCTTCAGCCTGGCGGTTTGCGGCCCGCTCAGCATGCCCAGCGTCACGCAGGTTTCCAGGCCGAGCGCCTTCACCCCCTCGATCATCCCGCACACCGCGTCCAGATCGTGCTCCTTGGGGCTGCGCCACGCCGCCCCCATGCAGAACCGCGCCGCGCCTTTCTCCTTCGCCGCCCTGGCTTGCGCCAGTACGGCTTCGATCGCCATCAGCTTGCCTGCCTTGGTCCCGGTCTCATACCCCGCCGCCTGCGGGCAATAACCGCAATCCTCCGGGCACCCGCCGGTCTTGATCGAGAGCAGGGTGGATATCTGGATTCGCGTCGGATCGAACTGTTCGCGATGCACGCTCTGCGCCCGGAACAGCAGTTCCGGGAACGGCAAGGCCAGCAGACCGGCGACATCCTCCCGGCTCCAACGCGATTTTGCGGCAATGTGGCTCTCGGGCACCGTAATCTCCATAAAGTCAGTTGAGATCAAACTAATCCCGTGCTTCAAAGGATGAAAGAGTGGATCATGACAAGTTATTTTATTACCGCGACTGGCACAGATATCGGCAAGACCCATACGATCGCAGGACTGATCCGCGCGGGGCGTGAGCTCAGGCGCGATTTCGCCGCCATCAAACCCGTGATGACCGGGTATGATACCGATACCGCCCCGCGCTCCGACGCGGCCATTCTGCTCGATGCCATGGGCCGCCCCAATTCCCCGCGCAATATCGCCACCATCAGCCCCTGGCGCTTCGCCGCCCCACTCTCGCCGGACATGGCCGCCGCGCGCGAGGGCAAACGCATCGTGCTGAAGGACATCGTGACCTTCTGCGAAGCCGCCATCGCCGCCGCCCCGGGCTCGTTGTTCATCGAAGGCGTCGGCGGCGTCGCCGTGCCGCTCAACGAGGAGCATCTGGTCAGCGACTGGATCGCGGCGCTGGACATTCCGGCCATTCTGGTCGGCGGTACCTATCTCGGCACGCTGAGCCATATCATCACGGCCGGCGCCTTGCTCTCCGCTCAGGGGATCAAAATCGCCGCCATCGTGCTGAACGAAAGCGCCGACGCGCCGGTGCTGGCCGAGGAGATCGCCGCCACGCTGGAGCGCTTCGCCGCCTGCCCCATCCACATCATCCCGCGCGACTTCGACGACGGCTCGTTCAAGCGCCTCGCTGCTTCGTTGTAAATTTCGCGCTACAATGCACACTATCCCGCAAGCGACGCCTTTAGCGCATGGGCGAAGTGCCGGATTTCTCCATCCTATACCGCCGTGGCTTCAATTCATCCTCTGCCTTTCACTCGGCATGATGCTGTCCCTCATTGACCGAACCGACGCCAATTGGGACCTGCAAAACTACCATCTCTACGACCCCTGGGCTCTGCTGCATGCCCGGCTTGGCCTTGATTACTACGCTGCGGGCTACCAATCCTACTTCAACCCATTGGCCGACCTGCCCTATTTCATCCTTAAATGCGTCATCGCCCCGGCTTGGCCGCGGCTGGTAGCGCTATTGGCCGGAATTCCTTACGGTATCATGATATTTCTGGTGCTCGGATTATCGTCGCGGTTCGTCAGGGGCCGGAAGATGATTTTCATCGCCGCGCTTCTGGGACTGACTGGAACCACAACATTATCTGAAATCGGCACGTCTTATGACGACATATTGGTCACGGATTTTCTGCTCGCGGCTATGGTCTGCCTGCTACAGGAAGGCACATACCCGGCGCTTGCTGCTGGACTGCTTGCCGGAATCGGCATTGCCCTCAAACTAACAGCCGGGGTGTTCGCGCTCCCCTTGGCGCTTTACCTCATGGCGCTGCCCCCCCCCCCCCCCCCCCCCGTGCGCGTTTCGCGGCTTGTCGCCTTTACTCTGGCCGGCGCCGGCGGCTTCCTCATTGCTTATGGATGGTGGGGCTGGCGGCTGTGGCAGCACTTCGGCGACCCCTTCTACCCGATGTTCGGCAGCCTGTTTCCGAGCCCTTGGGCCATGCCGATCACAGGCCAGGACACGCGCTTTTTTCCAAAAACCACATTGCAATGGCTGGCCTACCCATTCTTCTGGCTACAGGGCAAACCCTTCATTGTAGCCGAGCTGAAAATGCGCGACCCACGTTTTGCCCTTGCATATTTGGCTATCGCCGGGGTTTTGGGTACTGCCGCGCGTCGCCGCCTGCCGTCACGGGAGACCCTTGCGCTCTGGCTCTTTATAGTGAGCGGCTACCTGATTTGGCTGTGGGGCTTCTCGATTATACGTTACGCCTTACCAATCGAAGTTCTGAGCGGGGTGTTTATCGCCACCGTCCTGCAATCGAGCTGGCCGGAACGGCGCATGGAGGTACCGCTCGCATTACTTACCGTCTTCTGTCTGGCGTTTTCCAAACCGATGGGCTGGGGCCGCATTGGCTACGGCAAAACTCTGATCTCCGCGCCCGTCCCCAGCATGCCAGAAGGAACACTGCTTCTCGTTAAAGGCGTCCCTCTCGGTTTCGTCCTGCCCTATCTGTCGCCAGCCCCATCCCATATTGTCGCACTGGATTTTCTTCATCCGGGGAGCCCGGAATGGGCTGCACTTCAGGCGATGTTACAACAGCAACGGCCTGTCTGGCTCCTCACCACTGCGCATTTAAGCCCGAGCGGCACAATCACGGACCTCGCGCCTTTCGGACTCCGCCCAGCCCTCCGCGCCTGTCAGCCGGTGCATACCGCCGTCCAGAAGGCCATCGAACTCTGCCCCCTAATACAGCCTACCGCCGCAAAGCCATCTTGATCGGCCCCTCGGCCCGGCCATGGGTGAACTGGTCCACCACCGGGTCCGTGCTGGTCAGCAATTCCGCCGCCGGGCCGGTCCAGCTCACCTTGCCCTGATACAGCATCGCGGCATTATCGCCGATGCGCCGGGCGCTGGCCA